>CAXAGK010000013.1:0-21383 GCA_963968305.1 uncultured Rickettsiales bacterium
GGATGTCTCCCGGACAGCTCTTGATCGATTTGATACAGATTGTATTCCGAGTTTTCGAAGAGCGTCATTGAGGCTGGCGCAAGGTCGCTAATTTGCCGGACGAGTTCACTGCCGATGCTTCCTCCCGCGCCGGTTACCAATATGCGTCGACCTTCGATCAGTGCACGCATCGCATCACGGTCGAGCTTCGTTTGAGGCCGACCGAGCAAATCCTCGACCGCAATCGGGCGCGTTTCAATTTTTTCTTCTAGGCCTGCTTGTAACTGTGTCGTACGGGGCAAGCGCGACAACGTGCAGCCGTGCTGTTCCGCCAGGTCGAATATCTGCCTGACCTCGGCGCCATCCATATTGTGATTGGTTAGAATCAACTTCTGAGGTCGCCCATGCGCGCCATCGCGTAGGATTGAATCCAGCTCATCCGTGCTTGCGACGATGGGAACGCCGTGAATTTCCCGACCAATGCGGCCGCCTTTGTCGTCTAAAATAACGGTAGCTAGGTATGGCGCATTTCGGTCACGGTTGTGCTGACGAATGAAGAGTTCAGCAGAGTCACCGGCACCGATCAACATTACCGGGACCCTGCGGCGCGCTGACCGTTTGAGTATATTCTCCAACCGGCGGTCTTTTAATATCCGATATAGAAACCGCGGGCCGCCGAGAAGCGCCATCAACACGAACCACTGAATTAGGGGGAGTGATCGGGGTAATTGCTCAAGGCGGGCAAAGAGAAATAACGCCGGGAGGAAGATCAGAATAGCAATGGTTACGGCTTTGGTGATCGCGGTCAGGTCTTCAATTGAGGCGTAGCCCCAAATTCCCTTGTATAGGCGAGAATATAAGAAGACCGGGGCACAAATGGCCGCGAATATGAGACTCGTTTCGCCTATATAATCGCCCCAGAAAATGTAAAACCCGTCTCCCACCCGAAGATACAGTGACAAAGGAAATGAAATCGCCGCGATCACCGTATCGTGGAGGAGGGCAATGCCTGCGCGATTCATTCTCGGGAGTATATTCATCAACGCCTTCATAAAGTGAGGGCATTGCAGTAGCAAGTGCGACCGATGGATTGCCCAAATTGGGGATGATGTCTCATATTATACTCGGTTTTCAGAGGGCACGATACCAATCGATCGTCTGGCTAATCCCGGTTTCAAATGATTGCGGAGGTGACCAATCGGGTAGAGCGCCGTCTACGGTGAGTGTTCCGATAAGCCTATCAACCGCGTCGGCTTTTCGCAGCATCTTTCCGGCCACTGCCAGCACCGTTGGCGGAAATGGAAAAAGACGCTGCGGTCTATCCAGCGACCGAGCAATAGCCCGGATCAGGTCTGCCGTCGATTGGTCCTCTTTGTCGCTAGGTAAATAAAGCCCGGTTGGGCCGGTTAAACTCCAACAAATGGCATCGGTGAGATTGGCGAGACTGATAAAGCTTCGTCGGTTGCGGACGCTCGCTAGAGGTAGCGGTATGCCTTTATCGACAAGTTTGATCAGGCGGCGGAAATTACCTTTCACGTTTGGCCCATAGACGAGGGGTGGGCGCAGCCGCACAATATCCAAGTCGGAGCTCATTTGGATCAAAGTTTGCTCCGCTTCCCATTTTGAAACTGCATATGGATCTTTAGGAGCGGCTGGGTCTTGTGCGGTTAAATGGGCGTCGGATCGCTCTCCATTCACCTTTATGGAACTGACGAATACGAACCGACGAACTTTCACTTCTCTCGCTGCTTTTGCAAGGCGAATGGTGCCCTCCGTGTTCACCGTCCGATAGAGAGAAAGAGGGTCATCCGCTGTGTCTCGCATGACGTGAACACGTGCCGCCAGATGCACGATTGCATCGATGCCCGCTAAATGCGCTCGCCAATTCGTTTTCCCATTAATATCGCCAATCGCGGATCGCGTGATTGCGTAGACGCGGTGGCCGGCCATTTCCAAGCGCGTTAAGAGTGCTTGGCCGACGAAGCCGGAGGCTCCCGTGACAAGGACATTCATCCGCACATCCAGTGGATTAAAATCAAAACGATAAAGAAGGCGAGGCCCAATGCCACGAAAGGGTTGGTGACAGCCAATACAGCCAGTGCGACCAACCCAGTATTAGTGGCGAGGATAGCGGCGCTGACCTGTGCGTGGCTTTTACCCGATTGCACTGCCTGTTGATAGAAATGTTCGCGATGGGCTTGCCAAACCGTCTTGCCGCGTATGCCGCGCTTAATCAAGGTGAATGTGGCGTCGCTCAGATAGTAAAGCGGTAGGATCACAGCTGATGCCCAGTAGCCGGAAAGCGCCAGGTTGATGAGCAGCCAACCCAATAAGAATCCAGCGGTAATGCTTCCGACATCGCCCAAAAAGATTTGCGCCGGCGGGCGATTCCACCAAAGAAACCCGATAATTGCGCCGCCCAGTGTCAGTGAATACCAGGGATCCGGACCGGTAATCTGATAGATACTCGAAAGAATTATCAGGCCGCCACAAATAGTAATGGCTTCAATTCCAGAAATAGCGTCGATGCCGTCCATGAAATTAAAAAGATTTACGAACCACAGCCAGACGAAGAAAATGACGAAGGTGTCGAGCCAAATTGGCATTAAGCCCTGAAATAATAGGCTACCGGAAGGTAGGGTGTATACTCCAATGAGGACGGCGGCACATTGAACGCCCAATCTTATGGCAGGCGAGAGTGATCGTATGTCGTCGATCCATGAAATGATCGCCAACATTCCTGCCGCTGCGGACAAGAATATCGTTGCCGGGTCGACTGTTCCTCGAAAAGGCAAAGCCCAAAAGACCAGCGTGAGTGCAACGACTGGAATACCGCCACCGCGCGCCACTGGCACCGAATGGCTACTGCGTTCGTTCGGGAGGTCGAGAATTGCACGTTTTTTGAGGATCCTGAGGGTCAGACCCGTCAGGAACCAAGAAAGAAACGCGACCAATCCACCGATAACAATCATAAAGGTCATTGGCAGGTTATACCGCGTCGCCCGACAAACGGTCACGTATCTTAAGCGTAGGCGCGTATCGTATCTGACGGCAATCGCACTTCTACATTGCGGCCCAATAAATCTAACAGTATTACGATTCGTTTTTGTTTGTCCATCCGAAGGAAGTTGCCAACGTGATCGGCAAGGGCACCGGAAGTGATCTCTATGATCTCACCTGTTTTGTATGGGATTTCTTCGGAAACCGTTATGAGACGGTCGTCGGACTCTCTCGCCATTATTTCCTCAACAACTCCATTTGGAACGGCTGATGGACGCTCCCCCATGGTTAGAAGGTAGGTTACGCCGCGCGTTCCATTGATCGACCGCCAGCGCTGATGTTCCACATCAATTTCAACAAAGATATAGCGCGAAAATAATGGTGAAATGATGCGTTTTTCGCTGCGAGCATGACGGACGGTCTTTAAATACCGTGGGGAGTACGTCCGGAAACCTTGGTTTTCCAATTGGCCGTGCGCCAAAATTTCCGAGCCGGGTTGGGTGTGAACTACATACCAACGTTTCATGGTTGCCCCAATTCGGACAAGCTTGTCCGAGAGATACCCAAGACAGGTAGGGTCAAAATGCATTCGATGGGGTATTCGCCGCATAATTGATCGAATGTATATTGCGGCGATTTGGTGTCTGTAACGATAAGGGCGTCAATATCCCCCAGCGAAGACAAGCTCTTGGCGACCCGCAATCCGGCAAATTGTTCGCGCATTGAAACAGGATCATAAATCCCGACAAGATTAATTTGATGATCGAGTGCGCAAAGGGCGTAAACTTCAGCGAGTTCGCCCACGCCGACCAAACCAACCCGATTCCAATTACGAGCACTTGCATAGCGCAAGGACTCCAAGCATTGACCTTTCGCGCGGCGAAAAAAAGTGAAAGATGATGAGAGAAATTCGGCGGTCAGCCGAGATTTTTCTGCAAATCCGGTAGGTGTTAAATAATAGCTGTATCGGTTAGAAGGGATTTGCCGAACCTTAATATAGCCTTTCCGAACACAGCGTTTCAGGTAAGTGTTCGCTAACCCTAGAGCAATTCCCAGCTCATTTGCCATCGAACGTTGAGTTAAATCGCTGTTCTCATGAACAACATTCAGCAGCTCGAGCAAAATTTCCGAGTCGCCTTCGGTCTTGTCATTGTTCGATGTTGATTGTGGCATTGGCCAAGCGGTTGCGTTCACGGATTGAACGTTAACGTGTTCATTCTAAGAACAATAATTTGTTCACGCCGTGAACGTCAAGAGTTATTGTTTTTCCGATGTTTACAATTGCAGGGCCGTTCAGATTGACAATTTAAACCATCTAAAGTTAGGTAGCAGTTAATTTCATAAACTCTGTTGGTGCAATGGGACCTGAACACGCGTTATCGGTAATTGGGCTTGGCTATGTAGGGCTGCCGTTAGCATTGGCGCTGGCCAAGGCATACCCGGTCATTGGCTATGATCAGAATACTAATCGCATAGCGGAATTGCGCCGGAGCCACGACCGGACCGGTGAAATTGCTCCGGAAAACTTAGCGGCTTCAAAAATTCTTTTTACGGACGATGCAACAGGATTGAGCGACGCAGATATCTTTATCATCGCCGTTCCGACGCCGGTAGATGCTGCCAATCAACCCGAATTATCGGCGCTTAAGTCGGCGACTGAATGCGTTGGTAGGGTCCTGCGGAAAGGAGCGATCGTCGCTTTTGAAAGTACCGTATATCCGGGCGTTACGGAGGATGTTTGTGGCCCGATCTTAGAGCGTATGTCCGGATTGAAATGCGGCGCTGACTTTTACATCGGTTATTCACCTGAACGTATAAATCCTGGCGATTCAGTTCACACTGTTGATCGCATCGTAAAGGTTGTCGCGGGGCAAACGCAGGAAGTCGCCGAGACGCTGGCAAAAATTTATGGCTGTATGAATGGCGATCAGATTTTCATCACGAAAGATATAAAAACAGCGGAAGCCGCAAAGGTCATTGAGAATGCACAGAGAGATATCAATATCGCGTTTATGAACGAGATCGCTCAAATCTTTCATCGCCTTGATATTTCAATCTACGATGTACTGGAGGCAGCGAACACGAAATGGAATTTCCTGCCTTTTACGCCTGGTCTTGTCGGAGGGCATTGTATCGGCGTGGACCCGTACTACCTAGCGCACGTGGCGGAGGCAGTGGGGTTTGAACCGAAGGTTATTCTCTCCGGTCGCAGTACCAACGATGCGATGGCCCCATACGTCGCGGAAGCGATATCCGCGGAGTTGGAGACGGGATCAAAAATCTTAATCCTCGGTTTGACGTTCAAAGAAGACGTGCCGGACTTAAGGAACTCAAAGGTTGGGGAAATAGTACGGCTACTTATCGAATATGGGCATACGGTTCAGGTTCATGATCCATTAGCGGATCCGGCTGAGGCGCAGCAGTTATATGGCATCGAACTTGTTGAGGGTTTTGGAGCGGATTTCGATTGTGTCTCGGGATGTGTCGCTCATCAAGAATATGACGATTTTCGTTTTGACGGTGTGTTGCGTGATGGTGGGCTAATTGCCGACCTTAAAGGTATTTGGCGCCGTACAAAAAATCGGGATCAATATCGCTATTGGAGTTTATGAGGCCGCCCGATTGATATGATTCGGGCCGGCGTCTTAACGCGCTGCGGCGATCGACCAGTTGATTTTGGTTGAGCCTGGAGACGTTTCCCCTTCAATTACAATTTGTCGACTCCGTCGAGGTTTCTTCTCGCCAAGATAAATACTCTCGTCAATGCGGAGCGCCCCACCAGCCACGCTAAATTTCCAGCCACCGCCCTTGGTCAACTTCATCAGTGCGGATTGCCCACCTTGCGCGGCCGATACTGAAACGTCGGGATGAAGGTGGAAACGGATAGTGAAAATGTGCGGCTCATCTCCTTCGATATAATCAATGCCTTCAATGATCTCCGCTTCTTTCAAGACTCGTATCTCCCGACGATGGATTGCGCCAAATATCAATTGGTATCCATCGTGACTCGCGACGAATGCTAAACTTTGGTCATCATCACGTCGTTCGCAGGAAACGTCTGCGCGTCTTCGACCAATTCCACCCTCTTCTATCAACTGACTGGAATTCCGGTCATCAATCGACAGGGTCGAATGCGCGGCGGTAGTCCGTTGTACGGTGCGCCAAGAACTGTCATCGGGATATATTGAGCCGCAATTTGTGACTAACCTCTCCCTGCCGATACTTGCCTCGAAGCTTAATGCGCCGACGTGCGCAAATTGATCATAGCCGAAGGGTGGCGGGTTGCCGGTATCCGCAAGCAATAGAATGCGTCCGGAAAGGAGACGTTCATATCCGGTATAAGGCAGGCGTCGAGGCGGTTGGCCGCGAGCGTCGGCCTTAATCAGGGTTAAATCCAATTGTTCGGCTGCATTCTCCTGGCTGCCATTGAACTGGCTGAGTCCACCGTCTTGATGACGATAGAAACGCAACGCTGGTGCCATTTTATCGATGGCGTTTCGCAACGCTTCCGGCGCTGGGTTTTGGGATGCTATGAGGATGTTTCGAATTTCGATCAAAATCCGTAGGGCGGAATGATGCGTAGCGGGCGATCGACCAATGTGTCCCCCGTCTTCCAAAATTTGGTAATCGATCTCTTGTTCAAGCTTTTTCAGCAATATGCCTAAACGCCTGTCTCCTCCCGGCAAGCAGATAGCCCCATAAATAAGCCCTTTGAGTGCGCAAAATTTTGCCGTCCCCGTAGGTTCTGTTTCCAAAACCCGAGCAAGGTGGGTCAATTGTTGAGAGAGATGGCGCATCACCAAACCTCTGAAGGACTTGCCGCTTTTTGCGAAGAATTGTTCGTAATGTTCAAGCCAAATCGATATGCGTTCGGCTAAGACATCGGCTCGCCAGACTATGGGAGACCATTGTTGGTTCTGGGAAATCCAATCACTGACGAGTGTCTTTAGGCGGCTTCGGGCCGCATCTTGGTCGGCTGCGGCGGTAAGGTCTCGAAGCCAGGAAAACGAGTGTAGAACAGCTAGTTCATGATCGCTCGAGGTTGCAATCGACCATGGGTCGACGGAAACGATTTTCCGGTCCTCTCCAAAGGTGAACTGTCCGACTAAAATTCCTTGGCCGAGATGCTCATCCCCGGTCCAATTCGGCGCGGGTGTATACCGCAACGACTTCGGGACACGACCGCGCAAAGTATATTTGTATAGAGGCGACGAAAATGTCGCCTCAAGCAGCTTTCTGCGAAGCCGCCGGATCGAAAGCCTGGACCATTCAATGACAGTCATCGTCCGGCGACCTCTATGCTTGAACGCGGAGGCGGCTTATATTTTCCGAATAATGTGCGGCGCCGCCTTTAAAGGATGCCGTACCCGCGACCAACACGTCAGCTCCGGCATCGATAACCCTCTTTGCGGTGGCTTCATCGATACCACCGTCAACTTCCAGATCGATTGTGCGGCCGCATTCGTCGATCCGTCGACGGATGTCGGATATCTTTTGCAGCTGGCTTTCTATAAATTTCTGTCCGCCAAATCCTGGGTTCACCGTCATTACGAGGATGAGGTCCAACGCATCCAAGACGCCTTCAATAGCGGTGGCGGGTGTCCCTGGATTCAATGAAAGGCCAGCCCGTTTTCCGAGCGCCCTAATACTTTGAATTGTACGGTGAATGTGGGGACCGGCTTCCGCGTGGACGGTGATAATGTCGGCTCCGGCATCGGCGAACGCTTCGATATAGGGATCTACCGGCGCGACCATTAAATGGACGTCGAAGGTTTTTTCGCTGTGGGGTCGCAATGCTTTTACAACACTGGGGCCGATTGTGAGGTTCGGGACAAAATGACCGTCCATCACATCGATGTGGATGTAGTCGGCACCCGCTTCATCGATTGCACGGACTTCCTCTCCAAGGCGCGCGAAGTCCGCCGATAAAATGGATGGGGCGATTCGGATGTTTTGGTGCATGGAAATTTCCTATTCCCTCATGCCTCGTCAAGCAAGCAGAGTCTTGCTGACGGAATAGCTAATTAGAATTTGTCTTCCTTATCAGCCGCGCCGCATAGAAACCGTCCAATCCTCCCGACGCAGACCAATGGGAAGGAAGGGTGCGCAGATCGCCTGATTCGGCCCGGAACTCACTGGGTATTCTCTCCTCGTCATCCCGGATAGGGTCTCGAGAGAATGCATCGTTATTCAGCAGGAATTTATTGACGACACGAGAGCCTTCTTCCGGCTGCAACGAACAAACCACGTAGACTAAATACCCACCTGGGCGCACCATTTCCGCGGCAGCATTGAGTAACTCGGATTGTAATTTTGCCAGTCGTCGGAGGTCCGATTTCTCTTTTAGGAATAATATATCCGGATGTCGTCGGATCGTTCCGGTCGCCGTGCAGGGTGCATCCAATAGAACGGCATCGGCCAATTCCTTGGGACGCCACGTCGCGACGTCGGCGGTGAGTATTTTCGCTTGGAGGTTGAGGCGCTCGAAGTTGGCCCGCATGACATCAAGACGGATATCCGAGCGATCTATTGCAGTCACATGTGCGCCCGCTGCCGCCAGTTGTGCGGCTTTCCCACCTGGCGCCGCACATAGATCGAGAATGCGTTTGCCGGATGGCTCTGGAATTAGATGAGCTGGTAGTGCGGCGGCGGCGTCTTGAATCCACCAATCGCCGGCGCTGTAGCCCGGCAACTCCGTGATATCGCCTGGTGATCGCAGGCGAATCGATCCCGACGGTAGTAATTCGCCCTCCAACTGCTGTGCGACGCTTTCGGGGTCCGCCTTTGGCGTGATATCGAGTGGCGCTTCTTGTGTATGTGCGAGCGCGATTTCCTGAGCAAGCTCGTCACCATACTCTTTCTGCCAAGTATCGAAGAGCCAATCTGGCGTATTCGCAATGGCGCCGACAGAGAGGGATGCGGGCTCAGCCGATGGAACGCGGCGTAACACAGCATTCACCAAACCAGTAAAGCCAGCGTAGCGGGTTCCTTTCAGGAGGTTGACGGATGTATCGACGGCGGCATGAGCCGGAGTGCCGAGGAAGAGGAGTTGGGCGGTACCTATTCTGAGCGATTGTCTGACCAAAATGGCATTTTGAGCCAAAGGTTTCAGAAGGAACTGATCGATAGCGAGATCGATCTCACCTAAATGCCTCAAACAGGTGCTGACCAGCATGCGTGCAAACGCGCGGTCGGGCCCAAGGAGGCGAGAAAATTCCTCCGACTTGGTCATTGCGTTGTCGAGCGACGTTTTTTCGATCAGGACAGCATTCAGAAGCTCGATTGCTGCGGACCTTGCGGGAATGCCGGCGGTTATTGCCATGGCGCCGATTTAGGACGAAAGCATCGGTGAGACAAGCAAAATGAGCCGATCATCCCCACGGCTGACGTGGTGTAGAGGGCGAAGTCTCGCCCACCATTTCGCGTAACCGCATGATCCGGTCCGCCATCTGCGGATGGGTCGAGAACAAACCGTCGATCGATTGAACGTGAAGCGGGTTTACGATGAACAGGTGAGCGGTTGCGGGGTTTTGCTCTGCCGTATCGTTGTCGATGATTTTTGAGGAGCTATCAAGTTTTTATAAGGCTGAGGCAAGCCACAAGGGTCGACCGCAAATCTCGGCACCTAGACGATCCGCTGAATATTCTCTCGTTCGGCTTATCGCCATTTGAACGAGCATCGCCGCGAAGGGTACGAGAATGCGTCCAAAATCGTTTCAAGTCCGCCCAAAGGATTGTCGCGATTGTCGTGGCCGCCGAACATTCCCGCGAACAATGCCATGTTGGCGATCATCGAAATCGCTCCTGCAATCGTTGCCGTAATTGTCATGGTCAACGTGTCGCGGTTTTTAACATGAGCGAGTTCGTGCGCCATCACACCGGCGATTTCCTCCGAGCCCAAGCGTGCGAGGAGGCCGGTCGTGGCGGCAATGGCCGCGTTTTCGGGATTACGGCCGGTGGCGAAGGCATTCGGTTGGTCATTCTCGACGATATATACCCGAGGCATCGGCAGCTCGGCATTTATCACCAATTGCTCAACTATCCCATAATATGCGGGCGCGGAACCGCGGTCGACTTCCTTTGCAGCGTACATCCGCAAGATGACTTTGTCGGCATTCCAATAGGCGAACCCATTCATCGCAATGGCAATCAGCAAGGCGATGATCATCCCGCCTTCGCCGCCGACCAGGAAGCCACAGAAAAGGAAGACGCTGGTCATCCCTGCGATCAGTATGCTGGTGCGGAACATATTCATCTTCGCGTAGTCCTGTGGTGTTGTCTGAATAAATGGCGACATTGCCCGGGAGTTTTAGGCTTGCGGAATTCCAACGGAACCACGATATTTATTTAATGCTTAAAAAATTCAAAGAGCACCTAAACGCTCGAAACATCGCACCTCAATCCGCACCGGCTCCTGTAGCTAGAGGGTTGGACTCCAAGGCTCTAGCCGAGCAAAAGGCAGATGCCGCAGGCGAGAAATTCCGCGCCGAAGCAGAAGCCCGCGGCGAGAAGTCGGCGGAAACAGGTGGCCCAAAAGGCCTAGAGCCCACCCGCTATGGTGACTGGGAGCGAGCGGGTCGCTGCGTCGATTTCTGAGGCTCAGTCGTCGTAAAAAAGGAGGCGACCGGGAAATACCCAACCGCCTCGAATTTATGCAGAAACGATAATCTTATCTATTCATTCTGTTATCGATGAGGTCTTCGACAACAGCTGGTTCGGCGAGCGTTGAAATATCACCTAAATTGCTGAAATCGTTCTCTGCGATTTTTCTCAGAATGCGGCGCATGATTTTGCCGGATCGGGTTTTCGGCAGACCGGGCGCCCATTGCAGCCAATCTGGCGACGCGATCGGCCCAATTTCCTTGCGGACCCATTGCACCAGCTCTTTACGTAATTCGTTCGAGGGGTCCTTGCCTAAATTCAAGGTGACATAGGCGTAGATACCTTGTCCCTTGATGTCATGCGGCGCACCGACCACGGCAGCTTCCGCTACGCTCTTGTGCGCGACCAAGGCCGATTCGACCTCGGCGGTACCCATTCTGTGACCTGAGACATTAATGACATCATCGACCCGGCCGGTGATCCAATAGTAGCCGTCCTCATCGCGCCGACATCCGTCACCGGAGAAGTACTTACCGGGAAATTGGCTAAAATAGGTCTCGATAAACCGCTTATGGTCACCGAATACCGTCCGCATCTGTCCTGGCCACGAATCGAGCAAGCAGAGATTCCCTTCCGCCGGGCCTTCAAGGAGTTTACCTTCATTGTCGACGAGTGCCGGTTGAATGCCGAAAAACGGCCGCGTCGCCGATCCCGGTTTGAGGCCGGTAGCACCCGGTAGTGGCGTGATGAGAATGCCGCCGGTCTCCGTTTGCCACCAGGTGTCGACGATTGGGCAACGCCCTTCGCCAACCACATTGTAGTACCAGAGCCAGGCTTCCGGATTGATGGGCTCGCCGACCGATCCCAAGAGGCGGATCGATTTCCGGCTGGTTTTTGTGACCGGACCGTCTCCTTCGCGCATCAGTGCCCGGATGGCGGTCGGTGCCGTGTAGTAAATATTGACACCGTGCTTATCGCAAACCTGCCAGTGGCGGCTCGCATCCGGGTAATTCGGCACACCTTCGAACATGAGTGTCGTGGCACCATTGGCGAGCGGTCCATAGACGATATAGCTATGGCCGGTCACCCAACCGACATCCGCCGTGCACCAATAAATGTCGCCGTCATGATAGTCGAAGACATACTGATGGGTCATCGAGGCATAAACGAGATAGCCCCCCGATGTGTGCAACACGCCTTTCGGCTGACCGGTCGAGCCTGATGTATAAAGGATGAACAGCGGGTCTTCAGCGCTCATCGGCTCCGCCGGGCACTCCGCTGGGGCCTCCGCCATCGCGTCATGATACCAAATGTCTCTACCGTCGACCCAATCGCTATCGCCGCCGGTGCGTTTGACGACGATGCCCTTCTGAATGTGACCGCAGAGTTTCGCCGCCGCGTCTGTATTCGCCTTAAGCGGAATGGTGCGCCCGGCGCGAATGCCTTCGTCCGCGGTGATGACGACGTTGGATTTGCAATCGTCGGCGCGGCCCGCAAGCGCATCCGGCGAGAAGCCGCCGAACACGATGGAGTGGATGGCGCCAATCCGGGCACAGGCCAACATGGCGTAGGCCGCCTCCGGTATCATCGGCATATAAATGGTAACGCAGTCACCCTTCTGTACGCCTTGCGACTTTAGGACATTGGCGAACTTGCAGACGTGCTCATGGAGTTCGCGATAAGTAATTTTCGCGTCGTCATTAGGATCGTCGCCTTCCCAAATGATCGCGACCTGATCGCCGCGCTTCTCCAAGTGTCGGTCGATACAGTTATACGAAACGTTCAATTCGCCATCTTGGTACCATCGGATGTGCACGTCATCCTTGCCAAAGCCTGCATCTTTCACCTGGGTATATGGCTTCGACCAATCGACCCGTTTACCATGCTCCCCCCAAAACCCTTCGGGGTCCTCGACAGATCGTTTGTACATTTCGAGATATGCATCATTATTCACATGCGCGGATTTCGCGACGGCTTCGGGGACTGGAAAATAACTGTGATCGGTCATGGTTGGCGCTCTCCCTTCACCATTGGCACGTACATTATTGTATGCCGCTTATACGACGGCATTTGACCCAGGTTATATAATGTCAGAATTTGGGGTTTGGAAACAAGTGAGCCGCCATCGCGGGTCGGAGGAATGATGCTGTTGCAACACGCGACGTGGCCGGAAGTCGAAGCCTATCTTGGACAGAATAAGGGCATCATCGTCCCGATCGGTTCGACGGAGCAACACGGACCGTCCGGCTTGATTGGAACCGATGGACTGACCGCTGAATTTATCGGTGGTAAAGTGGGCGAGGCGACGCAAACATTGGTGGCGCCGACCCTGTCTTACGGCATGGCGCAGCATCACATGGCGTTTTCCGGCACCATCACGCTGCAGCCGTCGACACTTATCATCGTTGTTCGTGATATCGTCATGTCGCTCGTGCGGCACGGTTTTGAGCGCATTTTTTTCATCAATGGGCACGGTGGAAATGTCAATTCCGTCAAAGCTGCGTTCAGCGAGATCCAAAACGAATTGGCGGAAATGCGCTCCGGCGACAGTGCGGGGTCGAACCATCCGCCCGAAGATATCCGGTTGGCGCTCCATAATTGGTGGATGGGCGATAAAACGGCGGCATTGCGGAAATCACTATATGGCGACAGAGAGGGGTATCACGCGACTCCCTCGGAAGTCGCGGTGACGTGGCATGCCTTTCCGGAGCAGCAGCGCGATGTACCGCTTGGACCGCTCCAAAAGGTCACGAGGTCCTATCGGGGGCCCGAAGATTTCAGAGAATTATTCCCCGACGGTCGGATGGCGTCGGACCCGTCCCTCGCAAAACCGGAAGATGGCGCCCGCCTGGTCGATCTATCGGTGGAGGAACTGAGCGCAAGTTACCGGACGTTCCTCAACGAGGCATAGCCACCGGCGATTTAACCGCTTGGCGACAGACTATTCACGAAGATGTAGTCGGCGACGCAATCGACTTTGACACGTTTCAGGTTCATGCCGATGCAGGGACCCGCGGTGCAATACCCGTCTTCGATGCGGAAGAGCGCGCCATGAGTGGCACAGACGATTTGGCTGCCGTCCATGGTCAGAAACCGCGTGTTTTTCCAATTGAGCGGCGTGCCGATATGGGGGCAATCGTTGAGATATCCGAAGACCACGCCGCTTTTACGGACGACGAATAGCTGTACCGTTTCGCCGTCAACGTTGACCTCAAACCCTTTGCTCCCGCCCTCGGGAATATCCTCGAGGCTGCAAAGCCGTTCATTCACGGTTTTGTCTTGCCCATAGCGCAAATGAGGTTCCATTCATCGTCGGCGATGGGCAAAACGGACAGTCGTGATTGCCGGACGAGAGCGAGGTTTTCCAACCGAGGCTCCGCTTTAACATCGGCCAGCGTTACCGGCACTTTGAATGGGCGCAACGCTTTCACATCTACCATACCGAACCGACCGGATTGATCGCTCGGATCAGGGTAATATTCCTTTGCGACTGTCACGATGCCGACGATTTGTTTTTCATTCACCGAGTGATAGAAAAAAACTTTGTCGCCTTTTTTCATAGCTTTCATGTTGTTGGCGGCTTGGTAATTACGAACCCCGTCCCATTCAGCGAAGCCGTCTTTGACCTGATCGTCCCAGGACCAAGCACCGGGTTCTGATTTCATCAACCAATACGCCATAACTTTTTCCTCAAACGAAATTACTCTTGCCTGCTCGCAATCAATCTAGTCTTCGAATTTCCGACCGGAATGGGCGCCGCAAAAGCGCCCGAATCACATCATCGACAGCCTCACCTTGATGAAGTATCCGGTTCACCGAATCGCAAATCGGCATTTCGACGTTTAGACCCTTAGCCAGCGCGATCACGGAACGGGAAGAATCGACGCCTTCGGCGACCGAGCGGCGTTCAGGGAGTACTTCCGCCAATGTGCGGCCTTGTCCAATCGCCATCCCAAGCGACATGTTCCGCGATTGCGGACCGTTACATGTCAATGTGAGGTCACCAAGACCGGAAAGCCCCATCATGGTCTCGAATTTAGCGCCTTTGGCGAGGCCCAATCGTACCATTTCCGCCAAGCCGCGGGTGATCAAAGCCGCTCGCGCGTTGTCGCCGAACTCCTTGCCGGTCACAATTCCACAAGCGATGGCCAGGACATTTTTAACCGAGCCACCAATTTCAGCGCCGACCGGATCGTCGGACAGATAGGGGCGAAATCTTTCGCCGCCAAGGAGTTCGATCAGGCGCTCTCCGATGGCTGGGTCCGAGCAAGCCAGGGTTACGGCAGTCGGCAGGCCGCCCGCAACTTCTCGCGCGAATGTGGGACCTGACAAGACCGCAATGGGCTGTCCGCCCGCCGATTCTTGGACGACCTCCGTCATCAACGCGCAAGTTCCTTGTTCGACACCTTTCGCACAGATTACCAGCGGTACATTTTCGGGGAGGCCTGGTTTCAGTTCCTCCACCACCTGGCGTAAAAACTGGGATGGTACGACGAGCAAGATCGCATCCGCGTTAGCGGCCGAAGCGGCGAGGTCGGCTGTCGCGACGATGTTGTGTTCAAGAGGAACGTCGGGCAGAAAAATTGGATTACCAAGGTTGGCGTTTATCGATTCCACGACTTCCGGTTCGCGAACCCACATGACGGCTTCATGGCCGGCGCGGCGGACAATGCACGCGAGGGCCGTACCCCACGCGCCGCCGCCGATGACAGAAATTCTCGACATGGCTTAGCCTTGTCCCGTCACGACCAATTCGTCAAGCGGCCACCGAGGTCGGGGCGCGAAGGCGAATGTGTCTTGGAGACCGACATTGAGGTGCTCTATACCCGCCCAGGCAACCATTGCGCCATTGTCGGTGCAAAGCGCTGGTGGTGGTGCGACGAATTGCAATCCAGCTTTAGCGGCGGTTTCCTCAAGAGAGACGCGCAAGGTGAGATTTGATGCGACGCCCCCAGCAGCGACCAAGGTATTTCCGTCCGGATAATCGGCTTTAAAGCGCTGGATCGCATTGGTGGTGCGGTCGGAAACCACGTCTGCCGCCGCCAATTGGAACGACGCGGCAATATTGGCAACCGTAGCAGGAGCATCGAGATCGGTGTCCGGTTTCTCCGCCAACCTCCGAACCGCTGTCTTGAGGCCGGAGAACGAAAAATCACAATTTGGGCGTCCCTTCATCGGGCGCGGCAATTGATAGGTGAGCGGATCACCTTCGCTGGCGATGTTCTCAATTGAAGGGCCACCCGGATAGGGGAGACCCAGCAATGCGGCAGTTTTATCGAAAGCTTCGCCGATGGCGTCGTCGATTGTAGCGCCATAAATAGTGTGTCGATTCGGTCCGGCAACAGCGACAAATTGGCTGTGTCCGCCAGATACCAATAAGGCCAAATAGGGAAACGCGATGTTATCCGTAAGGCGCGGCGTGAGCGCATGGGCTTCCATGTGATTGATGGCGATAAACGGTAATTCGTGCACAAGTGCGATGGACTTTGCGGCCATTAACCCAATCATCACACCGCCAATTAGGCCAGGGCCTGCTGTCGCCGCAACGCCATCGAGGTCTGAAAATTTCACACCGGCATTGTCCAACGCGGAACGTATAATTCCGGGCAGATGCTGCAGATGACTGCGGGCGGCAATTTCGGGGACGACACCGCCGTATGGACGGTGTTCACCAAGCTGCGATAGAATTCTATTGGAAAGAATTCGGCGGTCGTCTGCGACGATTGCGACGGCTGTTTCGTCGCATGATGTTTCGATGCCCATTACCAACATGATGCTCTAGCTTGTATGAGGTGATGTCCGAAGGTGCAAATCTCTTTCGGTATTGTCGTTGAAACAATAAATATGTGACATGAAAATGAATGACGAGAGAATCTTAAGGCTTGGGACGCGCGGCTCACCCCTGGCATTGATTCAAGCAGAGTTGGTGCGAGATCGTTTGATAGCGGCTCATGCGGATTTAGCGGTAGAAATTGTGGTCATTTCAACGACCGGAGATCGCATTCAGGACCGAACGCTGGCGGCGATTGGCGGAAAAGGTCTGTTCACCAAGGAAATCGAGCAAGCGCTATTCGATGGAAGAGTGGATATTGCCGTTCATTCGGCGAAGGATATGCTCACCGAATTCCCAGCTGGTTTGGTTTTGGGCCCGATCCTCACGCGCGAGGATTCACGAGATGCGCTGATATCGCGAGATGGTCAGGATCTCGATAATCTGCCGTCGGGAAGCGTCATCGGTACAGCTTCCTTACGCCGCCAGGCCCAGATATTGGCGCGGCGACCGGACCTGACCGTGATTCCGTTTCGGGGCAATGTGCAGACGCGACTGCGAAAGTTAAAAGATGGCGAGGCCGACGCTACAATTTTGGCAATGGCGGGTCTTAATAGGCTCGAGAACACCGGAGTCGTTTCTGAATTACTGGATACGGACAAGCTTTTACCCGCCGTGGGGCAAGGTGCGATCGCGCTGGAGATACGGGAGGCCGATGTTGATACCTTCGATTTATCCCAGGTTCTCAACGACGAGGTGACGGCGGCAGAGGTGACGGCGGAAAGGGCGGTTCTCGCGGAACTCGACGGGTCCTGTCGCACGCCGATTGCGGGGCTCGCGGAGGAGAATGCGGGCATTATCCATTTGCGGGCGCTTGTGGCCAAACCGGATGGATCAGTTGTTCATGCGACGGAGCGTCGAGGGCAAATTTCTGACGCTTTAGAGATGGGAATAGACGCCGGGCAGGAATTAAAATCGACGGCTGGACCTGACTTCTTGCCATGACTCAAGACTCCCGACCGCGCTGTGTGTTGAATACGCGGCCGTTGGAAGATGCTGCGGAACTGAATGAGCGATTGTTGCAGCTCGGTATGACTGTAGTCTCCGAGCCCTTATTGCAGATATCGTTTTTTGATGAGTTGGCTCCTGAGCTGAAGAAGTTCAAGGCGCTAATTTTCACCTCCAGGAATGGCGCGAGGGCCTTTGGGCGCGTTTCCGCGCAACGCGACATACCGGTATTTGCGGTTGGCGACAGTACCGCCCGGTTCGCGCAGGAAGCGGGCTTTCAGCAAGTGTTCAGTGCTGACGGTAACGTGGAATCGCGGGCCGATCTGATAGTGCGAACAATTGAACCTTTATCGGGCCCGCTTCTACATGTGGCCGGTAGCGTCACAGCAGGCGATCTGAGCGGAGAGCTGCAACGTTTAGGTTACGAGATCGTTAGAGAGGTGATGTACGAATCGCGAATATCTGAAGAGTTGAGTACGCGTACAACTCAATTGATTCGGAATGGAGCGGTCGATTGTATTGCATTATTCTCTCCCAGAACGGCACGTACGTTTGCTAGGCTGGCGGAATACTCGGATATCCTTGATTGTTGCGGGGATATGTCTGTTGTGTGTCTTAGTCCTGCAGTGGCCTTACCAGTTAATGGAATACCATGGCGCCAAGTTTTGATTGCAAGCGAACCAAAATCTGAAGCGTTGATGCAGTTGTTTGGCGAATTAAAGGTCGAGTATGGAACAAGATAACGATTCCGGTAGTGGTGAACGTACGTTTCCGAATGCGGAAGAATTTATACAGGCGCTCGGTGGAATTCGTCCTGCCGCTGCGAAGCTTGGTGTTCCGGTCACCACTGTCCAAGGCTGGAAAACACGCGGGCGTATTCCCGAGAACAGACATGCGGAGATCGAACGTACACTAACGGAGTTGGGCGTCAGCGTTACGGGAGAAGCATTGGTCGTCGACAAGGACGAGGTCTCCAAAAGCTTAGAGATGCCTGATAGGGCGGACGCGACGGAGGGAAGAGAGGAAGACAACGGCTCTTCGGTCGATCCAATTCCGGAAGTGGACGTAAGCGACAATCAATCAAATACAGTTGCCGGTCCCCGGAGTAGTGGCGGCACATTTGCCGGTATAGCGATGGTGCTGTCGTTATTAGCACTGCTCGTCGTCGGTGTGAGCGTATTTCGACCTGGCATTTTCCCCGCACTGCGGCCTGTCAATCTGGAGAATGTCTATGGGCGTTTAGATGAATTTGAGAAGAGAGCCTTCCAAAAGCTCGACGCAAATTCTCGGGCGCTGGCCGAAAATGCTGCCAATCGCGAGACACTCGAGCAGAGAATTGAAGATATCAATCTTCGAATCGAAGCTATCGCGGGAAATTTATCCACAGTTGGTAAGAGCGATAATGCGGCCGAAATTGCGCAATTGCGAGAGAGCATAACTGAAATTGGGACCGAGGTGTTGGCGACAAAGAGCCAATTTGGTGAAGTGTTCTCGAAAGAGGCCTTAAAGATAGCGACAACCGTAGCCGACCTGAAATCGCAGTTCGAGAATGTAAACACGAGGATAGCGGCGCTTCAATCAGTACAAAAGAAAGCCGATGAGAAAATTTCGAGAGCAATCTCGCGGCGCAGCGGAACGGCTAGCGTTGACGTTGCCTTGCTTGTTGCGGTGGGACAACTGGAAGCCGCGGTACAGTCGGGATTGAACATTGAAAATGCATTGGAACGCGTGCGCCGTATTGCATCTCAAGATCTGGGAGTTACCGCAGTCCTCAATGATTTCGAGGTTGTTGTGACACAAGAATTAGCCACAAGTGCCGAGCTAAATCAGGAGTTTAGACAAATTCGATCCGTCCTAGCGGCAGGGCGTCCTCCAGCGGAGGGTTGGGGTTTGGCGGCCGGAGCTTGGGCGCAGCTAAAGGCTGCTGTTGGACTGCGACGAATTGGTGACGGGAGTAGTTCGCCGATAACACTAGCGGAAAGAGCGCTCGCGAATGATGATTTGAGCACAGCGATTGAGGTTACTAAAGGCTATGGTTCGGAAGTTGATTCTTGGCGAGAGAAGTTAGGCGTACGCTTGCACTTGGAAAAAACCCTGATTCGTCTGCATGAGATTGTTGTTGGACGATCCGATTCCGCGATTGACAATTCCACGGCAGCCCCGAAGAAAAGGGTGACGCAATGATTCGATCCGCATTCTTTTTTCTGCAATTGATACTGCTGGTACTAGCCAGTGTTTGGCTCGCGAATGAACCGGGAACAGTGACAATCGTTTGGCGTGATTGGCGGATTGATCCACCGATAGGAATTCTGGTTCTGATTGTCGTTTTGTTGGCGTTGGCGACGGCAATTTCTTACCGTATTTGGAGATACTTACGTCAAGCACCTAGCAGGTTACTCTCCTCCCACCATCTAAATCGCGAACGGAAAGGATACCGCGAATTAGCGCAAGGCATGATATCGCTCGCGGCCGGCGATGCCGCTGGTGCGTTACGGCATGCTAACCGAGCCGATACTTTGTTGGGAGCGCCCGCCGCGGGCCACCTTCTGATTGCTCAAGCAGCGGCGTTACAGGGAAAAACAGCTCTTGCGAAGGAGCATTTTCAAGTAATTCAGCAGGAGGGTGACGCTGGATTGGCGGGGCTGCGCGGATTGTTCGAACAAGCGATGGCTGAGGGAGATAAAGCGGAAGCGCTGCGGTTGGGGGAAAAAATAAGGGAGTTAAAACCCGACGCTGCGTGGATTTTACCTCAACTCTTCGATCTTCAAATTAAAGGGCTTGATTGGGTTTCTGGCGATAAAACGATGACCGAAGCAATCAGACGCAATGCGGTTCCATCGGAAGAGGGAAAGAAAAACCGCGCGTTAGTGCTCTATGAACGGGGAAGGTCGGCCTCCGACTTGGGCGATACGGAAGCCGCGATAGGATTTATGAGAGAAGCCTATGACCTCGATCCTTTACTTGTCTCGTCGTCAATCGAATATGCTCGCCTGCTCAATGCGGACGGAAAGAAGCGACGTGCGGTCCGGGTATTGGAGCAAACGTGGGCGCGCACCAACTATCCTGGTGTCGCCCACGAATATGCTGCAATGGGGGCTTCCGATCTACCAGTTGATAGGTTTAAGGCGCTTCAGAAGCTGATTGCTCATGGCGATGCCGATGGTGCTTTGTTGTTGGCGGAGTATGCATTTAAAGCCCAATTGTGGGGCGAAGCGCGGCGACACCTTAGCTCGATACTGCAGGACCGGCCGACGACTTCCTCCTATCTTCTTCTGGCGAATATAGAGGAAGGCGAAAACGGCAATGCCGAGGCTGCGGATACCTGGCGTAGATCGGCGGCGACCGCAGCTGCCGATAAATCATGGATTTGCGAAGGCTGCGGGTCGCATGCAGATCAGTGGGCCACAACTTGTGAAAATTGCGGAGCGTTCGGCGATCTGCGATGGAAGGCGCCGCCATCGGCGACGCCTCGTGGGCAAATTGAATATTCGGGTTCAGTCCCGCTTCTCGCAAACGCCCAGGGTTGAGATTCAACGTTGGAATTCAGATTTGGCACGAAAGGCGCGGCGGTATTTGGGCCATGCAGTTCGTACATCTCTACTAATCTGTTCGCGGCGTTTTGGCGTGGCAGCCGTGCGATAAGCGGCGATACCGCTTTTTATATAGTTCTTCCAAAACCTTAAATCGCCAACGACCTTGTTTTTGTCGATTGAAGCCGGGGTAACGGATTCAAGTCTGGTATATTCATGTTTTGGGATGGGGCCGTTGTAACGGCGGCTAATTTCCTCGAAATGTTGGAGGCGTGAAGTCAGCCTTTTTATATTGGGCAAGCCTCCTGATCCAGCTAGCGTTAGCGTTCACGGTGCTCACTCCCCATTGAATGTAATGTCTATATAAAAAAGTAAAATGATTTAACTCTCGAGTTTCGAAATTGGAATTTCTTGATTTTCCCGCTCAGAACCCATTAATAAAAAGTCCGTCGTGACGCTATAAAGCCGTGCCATGCGCACTAGGAGCCAAAATG
>CAXAGK010000014.1:0-21233 GCA_963968305.1 uncultured Rickettsiales bacterium
CCTCAATATGTTCGGTGGCTCCAGCGGCTTGTGGTCGAGCATGTCCTGCGAGGCGGAAATCTTCTCCGTAAGGCAGACCTTTGGGCCCGATGTGGTTTACAAGTCGGCGGGGCGCGAGCCGACCGATTACGTGAATTCTAAGCTGATTCTCATGTGGGGCTGGTCGCCCGCCGACGGCACCTTTGGGACCGGAACGCCGCAATACCTGAAACATGCCAAGGAGCAAGGAGTACGGATCGTTTGCATCGACCCGCGCCGCCACCGTTCCAGCAAGATGCTGGCGGAAGAGCATATCTTCATCCGGCCCTCGACTGACGCGGCGGCTCTGATCGCGATGGCCTATGTCATTGTCAGCGAAGGGCTGCACGACCAAGACTATCTCGATACATACGTGCAGGGCTTTGATGAGCACAGCCTGCCGGAAGGTGCGCCCAAGGGCGGCTCCTACCGCGCCTATTTGATGGGCGAGGACGACGGCATCGTGAAGACACCGGAATGGGCGTCGGAGATTTGCGGCATTCCGGCGGAGACGATACGCCGTCTCGCTATTGAATTCGGCTCGACCAAACCCGCGGCCATCCAATGCGGCTATGCACCAGGGCGCACCTTGCATGGTGAACAATTCCATCGTGCGGCCTATGCCTTGGCGGCGATGACCGGCAATATCGGGATTGTCGGCGGTAGTTCTGGCGTCAGCAATGGCGCGACCGGGCGCTCCGGGATCAAGGCGTTACCTGAGGGCAAGAATCCCATTGATGCCGGAATCTCAACGCCGCTACTCGCGGATTGCCTGGAAAAGGGCACGGCGGGCGGTTATCCGGCAGACATCAAATTCATCTATTCGATGGGTGGCGATATCTTCAATCAAGCACCGAACGCGCCGAAGATCGCGAAGGCCCTCGAAAATGTGGAGTTCATCGTCGGGCAGGATCATTTCCTGACGCCGACCACTCGCCATGCGGATATCGTGCTTCCCGCGACGACTTTCTGGGAGCGCAACGACGTTCACACGCCATGGGCGGGTGCGGGCCATTACGCGATCTTCATGAAGCAGGCAATCCAGCCGATGTTTGAATGTCGCAACGACATGGATATTCTGGCCGACTTGGCTGAGCGCGTCGGGATCGAGGGCTTTAACGACAAGTCCGAACTCGAATGGTTGCGCGAATTCACAGAAGGGCCGGTCGATGATTTCGACAAGTTCATGGAAGAGGGGGTGGCCCGCTTCCCGGCACCGAAGGACGCGGTCGCCTTTGCAGAGAAAATCCGCGACCCCGAGAGTCATAAATTCACGACGCCGTCCGGCAAGATCGAAATCTACTCGACCGGTCTTGGCGAAAACCCCGATCCGTTCGGGCTTGGCGAGATTTCTGCCATACCGAAATGGGTG
Organism: uncultured Rickettsiales bacterium; assembly: GCA_963968305.1. Lineage (GTDB taxonomy): Bacteria > Pseudomonadota > Alphaproteobacteria > UBA8366 > UBA8366 > UBA6544. The sequence goes on from CAXAGK010000014.1 coordinate 1,391, forward strand.
CCGCATATTGAGACCAGCGAGACTTTTCCGCTCAGCATGTTGAGCTCGAAGTCCCGAGCGCGGACGCACTCAATTCACGGCAATCAGGAAAAGCTGAATCGGGTCGATCCGGACGATATTTGGATTCATCCGATGGATGCCAATCCGCGCGGTATTCAGGACGGCCAAGCGGTGAAGGTGATGAGTGCGTCCGGCTCTTCCATCCTGCCGGTGCGTGTGACCGAGGATATCGCGCGTGGTTGCGTCTCCATGAAGGAAGGCCGTTGGTATGCTCCGGACGCCGACGGCATCGACCGTGAAGGTTGCGCCAACGCGGTCACCGTCGATACGACGGCCCGTTGCGGGGCGACAACATACAACACGAACTTCGTCGAGGTGCGTCCGGTCAATCCAGGCCCGGCCGAGTAATTTTTTGCAGAACCCCTCACCGCTAGAGGGTGAGGGGGCTACCTTTTCGGGTAGCCAATCCCGCTCACATCGCCCGGATTGAAATAATCCTCGCCGACCCAGCCGTTCTCGTCGTACTCCGCCATGCATTGCTCGGCGAGCCCCACCATTTGATCGAGCGCGCCCGAGCCGCGTGCGTTGAAGAAGGTTTGGAAGCGGACCATCTCGTTGCTGCCTGCGTAGTTGCGCTCGTAAAGCTCGTGCCGGCCACCGAATTCCGAGCCGACCGCGTCCCAGAGCAATTTCATGATCTTGATCCGCTCCTTGTATTCGATCCCGTTCGAACCGCGCACATATTGCTTCAGGTACTTATCAATGTCGGGGTTCTTGAAGTCGAGTGCAGAGGACGGGAGATAGATCAATCCGCTGGCGACGATCTGCATGATGATCTCCTTTACCCGCGGATAGGCTTCGGTCGCGAAGACCCGGTAAGCGGTGCCCGACTGAGCATTCGGCAGAACCGCGCCGTCGACCCAGGGCTGGCAGTTATGTGCCATGGCGTCGGAGATCGCCCAGAACAGATTGCGCCATGCGATAACTTCGCCGAGTTGCGTCTGCACGCCGCGAAACTCGTCCGTGCCGGTCGAGCGCAGGGCCTTGTAGAGTAGACCTGAGATAAAATCGAGTTTGACCGCGAGCCGCGTGCAGCCTTGGAAAGTAAAATTATTGAAGAAGCCTGATTCCGGATAGAACTTCATCAGCATCTTGATGTCACGGTGGACCAGCACGTCCTCCCACGGGATGAAGACGTCGTCGAAGACGAAGATGGCGTCATTCTCGTCGAAGCGGGACGAGAGCGGATAGTCGAAGGGCGTACCCATCTTGGCGGCCTGCATTTCATAGGACGCGCGGCAGAATAGTTTCACACCGGGTGCGTCCATCGGCGCGATGAACATCACCGCCAGGTCGTCGTCGGTGATCTCCGCTGACATATTCTGGCCGAGAAAGTTGTAATGGGTGAGTGCGGCCGACGTCGCGACCACCTTGGCGCCCGAGACATGGATGCCCGCGTCGGTCTCCCTGTCGATGGTGATAAAGACATCTTTTACATCGTCCGCCGCCTTGTTGCGGTCGACCGGCGGATTGACGATGGCGTGATTCATGAAGCACACGCTTTCCTGTACGCGCTTGTACCAGGTCTTGGCATTTTCTGCGTAGTCGCCCCAGAACGAGGCATTGGCGCCCAGGGTGTTCATCAGCGACGCCTTGTAATCCGGTGTGCGGCCCATCCAGCCGTAGGACATGCGTGACCAGGCGGCGATGGCGTCGCGCTGGCCAATTAGGTCTTCCGCAGAGCGCGCAACGCGGAAAAATTTGTGGGTGTAGCCGCCGGACCCGGTATCGGTCTCGCAGGTCAGGACCGATTGCTGAGCCGGATCGTGCAGCGCGTCGTAGAGCTTCGCCATGGTTCGCGCCGAATTGCGGAAGGCGGGATGAGTGGTCACGTCCTCGACGCGCTCACCGTAGATATAAACCTCACGCCCGTCCTTCAGAGAATCTAGATATTCCTGTCCCGTGAACGGCCGTTTTTTCCCCGCGATCACTTCTTCCGGTTTCATTCGGCGGCTCTCCTCTGTTCCGGTATCGTCATGGTCGCGACGGTCACGCCGACCGCGAAAATGGGAATGGGTTCATACAATAATAAATCGCCAGCGCAATCCTGTGTCGCGGCGGAGAGCGCGATATAGGTGCGCATTTCGAACCCGCCTTGTCCGGCGTCGCGATACACATCGGCATCGGAATAGGCGAGCAGGGTATCGCGGTCATGGTGCAGGACACGGTCCAGGAAAGCGCGGTCCCAGTCCTCGTTGATTTTCCCCGAATCCGGTGTGGCCGGCCAATGGGAAACCCCACCGGTGCCGATGATGGCAATGCGTTCCGGCGCTGCGTCTATGGCGCCGCGCAATGCCTCACCGAAGGTCCAGCAACGGTGTAAGGGCGGCAACGGCGGCCCCTGACAGTTGATGTTGGTGGGGATGATCGGCAGGTCGTATCTGGGTGTGAGAAAATGCAGCGGCACTGAAATGCCGTGATCGAATTTCCATTCTTCGCCATAGGCGACATCGGCGTCCTGCATTACGGAGATGATCAGGCGGCGCGACAGGGCTTTGTCGCCGGGAATACGCACGGGATCGATGCCGAGCCAATCCGGGTCTTCGATCGGTCCATCGTAATAGTCCGCCATGCCGATGGCGAAGGCGGGCATGTTGTCCATGAAGAAATTGGCGAAATGTTCAGCGGCCACGACCACTAAAGCATCCGGACGGGACGCTTCCAGGCGTCGGCGCATTTCCGAAAAGGCGTCGTGCATGAGCGCCAGTTGGTCAGGGTCCGCCATCTCGGCGCGGCCCGTAAACCCTGGACCGTGTCCGCACAATCCGGCAAAGACGAGGGTCATATCAGGACCCTTTCCGATGGAGCTCGCGCCGCGCGAGGATGTCCGCGGTGTGGCTTTCAACACCTTCGTAGCCGATCTCGGCATAGACGCCGTCGCGCACGCGACCGTGGGTTTGCAACCCGTCGCGGAGCGCTTCGATGTATTCGGGCCACGCGATGCCCCGTAGGGCGGCGTAGTGCACGAGAATTTGACCGTTCACACCCAGGACGTAGAGAAAGCCCAAATTGGGTTTTCGGATCGCGGTGGTTTCTTCTTTTGTCAAATCGTATGCTTCGATCAGATCATTGAAATTATTATCATATCTCCGCCGAACATCAGGGTTCCGGTTGAGTTGATAGAGAAGTTTCTGGACGTAATAAAGGCTCATGCCGATATGTTGGGGGATTTCGGCGAGCGGTGCAAACGGCTTGGTTGTGCTACGGGGCGTTGCCCTCGTGCGCATCTCGGACTAGGTTTTCCCCTATGTTGGAGACACAAAATTCCAAAGAGCGTTTGCTCGATGCCGCCGACTCGTTGATGTACGAGCGCGGCTACGAAGCCGTCAGCGTTGCCGACCTGTGTGCGGCGGCGGATGCGCGCAAAGGTAGTTTCTATCATTGGTGGCCATCGAAGCGCGACTTGGCCCTGGCGATGCTCGACCGCGCTTGGGAGCGCAATTGCGAACGGCTGTTCGATCCCATTTTTAATAACGACGATACGGTGGTTGAGAAATTCCTGAACTACGCGGAATTTCTGGCCAACGGTCTCGCCGCGAACCGCGAGAAGACGGGCCATGTGGTTGGATGTCGTTTCGGAAATTTTGCGGTCGAATTGTCGACCCGGGACAGCGTGGTGCGTGAGCGCGTCGCCAAAACGCTGAGCTTGATCGCCGGCATGTTCGAGACGGCGATCCATGCCGCAATTAAACGCCGCGAACTGCCGGACAATCTCGACGCTACGGATATTGCCTGCGCCATTCTCGCGCAGATGGAAGGTTTGATGATCATCGCCAAGGCGAATGACGATCCGGACATGCTCCGCCGCCTCGGTCGCGATTCCCTCAAGCTCATGGGGTTGGATGTGCCGGAGGCAAAGAAAAGGCGGTCCCACTAATCAGGACCGCCTCTTCCGATTTCGTCACGGGCACGTGACTTAAAGAGCTTTCAAATCCTCGATCGTCTTCTCCGCCTCCGGACGGCGCGTGTAGTCCGGATGGACATCGACCGAGCGGATAATCCCGCCTTGGTCGATCACGAACCGTCCCGGCATCGGCAGCGACCAGCTGCTGTCGCCGTTATGCCCCGGTAGATCGATTCCGAATTCCAAGTACACCTCTTGCACCGGGAGCGGCACGGTAAACCGCAGGCCCAGCTGATTGGCGTAGTCGTTGCCGATATCGTGGAGGAGATCGAACGAAAGATCGTTCTTATCGATCATCGCTTGATTCTTCTCCGGAGATTGCGGCGTGAGGGCCACGACAGTGGCGCCGAGAGCTTCGATTTGGTCGTTGACTGACTGCAAAGCATACAGCTCTGCATTACAGTAGGGTCACCAAACGCCGCGGAACACCGTCAAGACGATGGGCCCGGCGGCGAGCAGTTCGGATGACTCGATGGTTTCGTTGAATGCGTTGGGCAGCGCAAATCCCGGTAGGCGGTCGCCCACCTTGACCACGCCGTCCATGATGTTGGACTCGAACAACTCCTTGTTCGCGGCCCCCATAATGACCCGTTTATCTTCTGGAATGCGTTTTGAGCCGGCGGCGCGAATCTCATCCAGCTTTTCAGCTAGTGACATTTTATGAACTCCAATTCAGTTGCAGATCCTGATGAGGATCGGCGTTTTCTTGCTTGCTGGCACCAGTACTAGACGAGCGGTCAAATTGGGTCAAATGAGAACCTTTATGGTGTCGAATTAGAACTTCTATAGCGAATAGCCGCACACCGCTTGCGCGAACCGATGATCGCCATAGATCGGTTCTCGCAGCCATTCGTGGGGTGCGATCAAGATGAAGGGATTCGATATGTCCGAGCCAGCGGAAAAATCACCACTCGCGATTTTTCGCGAGCATTGCGACCGAGGCGATCTCGCCTATCAGGTCTCCGGCGGGAAAGCGTTTTTCTATCCCCGACTGACCGCACCGGGTACCGGCAGCACCGATATCGATTGGAAGGTCAGCGAAGGTCTGGGCACGGTCTATTCGACCACGACCTTGTTTCCGCGCGGCGCCGATCCCTACGATGTTTCATTGATCGATTTGGATGAAGGCTTTCGCATGATGAGCCGGGTCGAAGGCATCGACCCGCTCGAGGTGAAGATCGGCATGCGGGTGAAGGTCCGCATGATTCCCGGCAGGGATGACGAGGCCCCTTATCCTGTATTTGACCTGGCGGAGGGTGCATAATGAGCAAAATTCGTGGAAATGCGGCCATTGTGGGAACCGCTGAGTCTGATCTCGGCGCTGTCGCGCCCGATATGTCGCCTATTGATTTGATGGCGCAGGGCACGGTCCGGGCGCTAGACGATTGTGGACTCTCCTTGAAGGATGTCGATGGCATTATGGTGGCGGCGAGCCAATCGCGAATGGCCGCCCTGTCGTTATGCGAATACCTTGGTGTAAATCCGAAAGTATTCGATTCGACACAGGTTGGCGGTTCGTCGTTTATGGCGCATCTCACCCACGCGCAAGCGGCCATTGAGGCGGGCTTGTGCGAAACCGTCCTGGTGGCCTACGGCAGTACGCAACGTACGGTCGGCCGCGCGACCGCATCGTCGCGCGAGCCCAATCCCTACGAAGATCCCTACAATCCGATGATGCCGCCAAGCGCCTACGCCATGGCCGCGGCCCGCCATATGCATGAGTTCGGCACCACGCGGGAACAAATCGCCGAAGTGGCGGTCGCAGCCCGGAAATGGGCACAGCTCAATCCAAAATCCTTCATGACCGACGATCTGAGTGTGGAAGACGTGTTGGGTGCGCGCATGGTTAGCCATCCGTTCACGGTTCGGGATTGCTGTTTGGTGACGGATGGCGGTGGTGCCATCGTCTTGACCACACCCGAGCGTGCTAAGGATTTGAAGCAGAAGCCGGCCTATATCCTCGGTACCGGCGAATCGATCACCCATGCGATGATCAGCCAGATGCCGGACCTGACGACCACCGGCACCGCGATTTCCGGTCCCATCGCTTTCGAGCGGGCGGGCGTCAAGCCTGATGACATCGATGTCTTGGCGCTCTATGACGCTTTCACGATCAACGTCATCCTGTTCCTGGAAGATCTGGGCTATTGCCAAAAGGGCGAAGGCGGAGCGTTTGTCGAAGGCGGCCGGATCGCACCCGGCGGAGAGCTTGCAGTCAATACGTCCGGCGGTGGGCTCTCTTATTGCCACCCCGGCATGTACGGCTTGCTGGTCCTGATCGAAGCCGCCCGGCAAATTCAAGGCGTTTGCGGCGATCGCCAACAAGACGGCGTCAACCTGACCCTAGCGCACGGCAACGGCGGCGTGTTGTCGAGCCAGTGCACGGTCATTCTGGGCAGCGAAGATACGCTTTAGGAGCTTAACTGTTCTCGGCCAGCACCTGGCCTGCGAGGTAAAGCGAGCCGCAGATTAGGATGCGGCCGGGAGCGGAGTTCTGTTGGACGATGCTCTCGATCGCTGTGGCGAAGCCCGCCGCCGGGGCGGCGGATAATCCTACCGCATGACCGGCTTTGGTGGCTTCAGACGCCGAAAGGCTGGCCTCCTCGTTAGGAATCGCCACCCCGTGCAATCCAATTGCGCGGGCCGCCAATGGACGTAAGAAATCCGTTGGTTCCTTGCTATTCAACATACCGAATACCAGATGTAAGGCTCCATCTGTCCATTCCGCCGCAACGGCGGCAAGCATCTCGCCCGCAGCGGCATTGTGTCCGCCATCGAGCCACAACTCCCAACCCGGCGGCAGAAGGTCGACAAGTTTACCGGTGGCGAGGTGCTGGACCCGCGCCGGCCATTCGACCGTCCGCAGGCCTCGTGAAATTGCTGCGTCGTCAACCTTAAATCCGTCGAGATTTCCAAGGCCGGCGATGGCCAGACCCGCATTGTCGATTTGGTGCGGTCCTGGAAGTGCCGGTAACGGAAAGCGGCGGCGGGTTTGGGCGTTTTCGAATATCAGCGCGTTGTCTTCCCAAGTGCTATGCCAGTCCGCGCCCGCACGATAGACCAAGGCGCCTCGTGCCTTGGCCGCGTCTTCAATCACTTTGGCTGCGATCGCCGTTTGCGGGCCCACGATGGTCGTCACGCCGCGCTTTTGGATCGCTGCTTTCTCACCGGCGATCTCTGCCAATGTATTTCCAAGAAATTGCATATGATCCATCGAGATCGGGGTAATCACCGTCAGCGCCGGTCGGTCGATCACGGTGGTCGCGTCGTAGCGCCCGCCAAGCCCGCATTCAAGCAATACAATATCGGCGGGCGTCTCAGCGAAGGCCTTGAAGGCCGCGGCCGTGGTGATCTCGAAATAAGTGATCTGCTCACCCTGGTTCGCGGACTCGCAAACTTCAAGCAGATCGGACAGCGCGTCTTCCTCGATCAAACTACCTGCCAATCGAATGCGCTCGTTGAACCGAACGAGATGCGGCGAAGTATAGACATGCGTTCGGTAGCCGACCGCCTCCAGCATCGCGCGCAGAAAGGCGATAGTCGAACCTTTGCCGTTTGTGCCTGCGACATGAACGACCGGGGGCAGGTGTTCGTGTGGATTGCCTAGGCGTTCCAACAATCCCAAGACTCGGCCCAAAGACAGGTCGATTTTTTTCGGGTGGAGCCGCAGCAGACGCTCCAAAATGGCGTCGCTCTTCGCCATGAATGTTATTAAGCGCTCGGTGCAGGAAGCAGCTCCGCTTCCTTTGCTTCCGTTCGGGGATGGCGCAGTAAGCGCACGACCCGGCCCAAGATCTCGCGCAGTTCGGGTCGCTTCGCCACGATGTCGACCATGCCGTGTTCTAACAGATACTCGGCGGTCTGGAAATTATCTGGCAGTGTCTCTCGTAAGGTTTGCTCGATGACCCGGGCACCGGCAAAACCGATCATCGCGCCCGGTTCCGTGATGTGAACGTCACCAAGCATCGCGAAACTGGCAGAGACACCACCGGTCGTGGGATCGGTCAACAACACGATATAGGGAAGACCTGCTTCCTTCACCATTTGCACGGCGATGACCGTGCGGGGCATTTGCATCAGCGACAGCGCCCCTTCCTGCATCCGGGCACCGCCCGATGCTGTAATGGCGATCAACGGTGCGTGGCGCTCAACTGCGACTTCTGCGGCTCGCACCAACGCTTCGCCCACGGCGACACCCATGGAGCCGCCCATGAACGAGAAGTTCAGGCCCGCGATGACAACATCGACGCAGTCCAGTTTGCCGAGGGCGACGATGACGGCGTCTTGCGCGCCGGTCTTATTGCGGGCTTCCTTTAAGCGGTCGGTGTACTTCTTATCGTCGCGGAACTTAAGCGGATCGGCGAGCGCGCTCGGTAAATCGATCGATGTGTACTCGCCATCGTCGAACAGCATTTTCAGGCGTTCCGTTAACGGGATCCGCATGTGATGACCGCAGTTCTGGCAGACGTGTAGATTCGCTTCCAAGTCGCGATGGAAGATCATTTGGTTGCAGCTCGGGCATTTCGTCCACAGATTGTCCGGGACGTCCTTACGCTTGACGAGAGCTCGAATTTTCGGCCGCACGAAATTTGTGAGCCAACTCATTTCCCGCGCACTCCGGCGGCAAGTGCGCTGACGAACTCCAAAACGTTCCCCACCATGCCTGGTTGCGCGCGACCTTCATCGTCCAATCCCGCCACGATCCGCTCGACGATGGCGGAACCGACAACCGCCGCGTCGGCGGTCCGGGCGATGGTTGCCGCCATCTCCGGTGTCTTGATTCCAAACCCGACCGCCACCGGCAGATCGGTGTGGGATTTCAAATAGTCGACTGCATTGCGCGTTGCTTCTTCAGGCACGGACGCCGTCCCCGTGATGCCAAGAATGGAGACATAGTAAACGAAGCCGCTGGCATTGTTCAGTACTTTCGGCAGGCGCTGCGCATCGGTTGTCGGCGTGGCCAGGCGAATCCAGCGGATATCGGCGTCGATCGCCGGAATGCAAAGCTCGGAATCTTCTTCCGGTGGTAGATCGACGATGATCAATCCGTCAACGCCTGCGGCTTTGGCGTCACTCAGGAAGGCTTCGACCCCGTATATGTAGATCGGATTGTAATAACCCATCAGGATAATTGGCGTATCGCCGTCCTGTTCTCGGAAGCTACGAACGAGATCCAGTGTATTGCGTAAGGTAGCTCCATTTTTCAAAGCACGCAGCGACGAGGCCTGTATTGCTGGGCCGTCCGCCATCGGATCGGAAAACGGCATGCCGAGTTCGATCAAGTCGGCGCCGGCGGCAGGCAATCCCAAAACGATTTCGCGCGATGTTTCCGGATCCGGGTCACCGGCGGTCAAGAAGGTCACCAAGCCACCTCGGCCTTCCGCTTTCAGCGCGGTGAATCGCCGCTCGATTCGTCCATCACCGTTCATATGTCTTGTCCCAAGGCTTCAGCGACGGTGAAGATATCCTTATCGCCCCGGCCACACATGTTCATGCAGATGATGTGGTCCTTCGGCAGATCGCCCGCGATCCGACCGACGAACGCCATGGCATGCGCGGGCTCCAACGCCGGGATGATGCCTTCGAAGCGCGAACACATCTGAAATGCATCCAAGGCTTCGGTATCGGTTGCGGAAACATACTCGACCCGCTCGATTTCCTTTAGCCAGGAATGTTCCGGTCCGATGCCCGGATAATCGAGACCGGCCGAGATCGAATGCGCCTCCTCGATTTGCCCGTCGTCATCCATCAACAGATATGTGCGGTTGCCGTGCAACACGCCGGGTGCGCCGCCAGTCAGCGACGCGGCGTGCTCGTTCGTATCGAGTCCCTTGCCCGCCGCCTCAACCCCGAACATCCGCACCGAAGCGTCATCGAGGAAGGGATGGAACAGACCAATGGCGTTCGAGCCGCCGCCGATACAGGCGACAAGAGTGTCCGGCAAGCGACCCTCCGCTTCCTGGATTTGCTCGCGGACCTCGTTGCCGATGACCGATTGAAAATTGCGGACCATCGCCGGATAGGGATGAGGTCCCGCCGCCGTTCCGATGATGTAGAACGTGTCCTCGACATTTGCGACCCAATCGCGCAATGCCTCATTCATGGCATCCTTTAGGGATTTCGAGCCGCTTTCGGCCGGAATGACTTCGGCCCCCAACAATTTCATGCGAAATACATTCGGTTTCTGCCGTTCGATATCCTTCGATCCCATATAGACCACGCAGGGTAGGTCGAAGAGCGCGCAGACCGTCGCAGTCGCAACTCCATGCTGTCCCGCACCGGTCTCCGCAATGATGCGCTTCTTGCCCATGCGCTTGGCGAGCAAGATTTGCCCGATTGTATTGTTGATCTTGTGAGCGCCCGTATGGTTCAGCTCGTCGCGCTTGAAGTAAATCTTCGCGCCGCCGAAATGCTCCGTCAGACGTTCCGCCAGATAAAGCGGGCTCGGTCGACCGACGTAGTGCTTCAGATATTGATCCATTTCCGCTTGATAGGAAGGATCAGCCTGTGCCGCATCATAAGCCTTCTCGACCTCAAGGATGAGCGGCATCAGGGTCTCGGCGACATAGCGGCCGCCGAAAATGCCAAAATGCCCGTCGTCGTCAGGGCCGCTGCGAAAAGTATTCGGTTGTTGTTCCGCAGTCATGGGGCGCCGCTTTCCTGGGTTCGTTCAAATCAGAAAGCGGTCATAAACCACGCTGGGCGGCAAGTCCACAGATCGGTTCTATCTTCGTTGAATCTCGGACACCGCACGCAAGAATTTCGCGATTTTCTCAGGGTTCTTGCGGCCCGGCACATCGTCGACGCCTGAGGAGGTGTCGACGATGGGTGCCGCGGTTAATTCCACCGCCTCGGCGACGTTCTCCGCGGTCAATCCACCGGCCAGCATCCATGGTAGCGGCCATTTGTGGCCCGAAAGGATGCGCCAATCGAAACTGACCGCGTTGCCGCCCGGTAAGGCGTCCTTCATGTCCTTCGGCGGTTTGGCGTCGAACATCAACGCATCGGCGACCTGGATATAGGATTCGGCAGCTACCAAGTCTCCCGGATCGGATATCTTGATGACTTTCATCACTTTTTTGCCGGTTCGCGTTTTTAGATCGGCAACCCGTTCCGGAGTCTCACTGCCGTGTAATTGCAGGATATCCAGTTTGACGACGAAGAGGGTCTTGTCGATCTGATCGTTTTCCGGGTCAACGAACAGGCCGACCTTGTGTACGTGCCCCGGCACGATCGAGGCGAGTCCCATGGCTTCGCCTGGGTGTACCGAACGCGGGCTTGGCGGATAAAAGACAAGCCCGACATGGCTGGCGCCCCCAGAGATCGCAGCGTGCATCGCTGCCGGATCGTTAATCCCACAGATTTTGGCGGTGACGCTCATTCTGCCTCCAACTCGCCGACAATCCGAAAGACGGCTTCGACGGGATCGTCGGCTTGGGTAATGGGGCGGCCAATCACCAAATGCGTGGCGCCGTCGGCCAAGGCCTGCTTTGGCGTCGTGAAACGTTTTTGGTCGTTGGTCGCGGACCAGGAAGGGCGAATACCGGGCACGATTCGCACGAAATCATTGCCGCACGCCGCGCGGACGTCGGCGGATTCTTCCGGCGAACAGACGACGCCATCCAGCCCGGAGTCCTTGGTGAGGCGGGCCAAGCGTAACACCTGATCTTGGGGTGGGGGTTTCTGCCCCACTGCGACGAGATCATCTTCGTCCATGCTGGTGAGGACGGTGACCGCCGCGACGATGGGTTTGGCGACATTGTGAAGGTCTGCCCCTTCCGCTGCTGCGTTCGCCGCCGCGCGCATCATCGCGCCGCCACCGGACGCATGCACATTGAGTATCGAAGCACCGGTCGCGCTGGCTGCTCGCACTGCACCAGCCACGGTATTCGGAATGTCGTGGAACTTCAAATCGAGGAAAACATTTACGCCCATCTCGACAATCGCCCGAACGGCATCCGGTCCGTTGGCGGCGAAGAACTCAAGCCCGAGCTTAAAGCCGCCGACTTGGCCGGAGAGCCGCCGCGCCAAGGCGCGTGCTTCCGCCACGTCCGTCAGATCAAGGGCGACGAATATGCGCTCGGATGGTTTCATGATCAATCGGCTCTCTATATCGCGGGTTAGGGTCGGTTTTTACTCAAGCGGTCGAGCTCGGCAACCGCAAAACTCAAATGGTAGAGCGAGGAGGCGGGGAGCGATTCGTAAAAATTCGTCCCGTCGTCTCGAATGTGTTCATGCCAGTTGCCGCCGCCGCCGACAAGATGGTGACGCAAAAGCGAGTCTAATCCCGCGTCGACCCGTGCTGCCGCCGCACCATCGTCTGCGTGCTCCAATCGGGCCAGGTGCCCCTTCAGGGCCTCCGTTTGTGGCCACAAGCGCCGGCTGTCTTGATGGACAGCGCCGGTAGAGGTCACTTCGTCCAAGAGGCCGCCGCTGGTCGTGTCATATCCATGGTCGAGCGCGAAGGTATAAAGTCTGGCGGCGGTTTCAACAGCCCGGTGATCATCCGACAGGGCCGCATAGCGATGGAGCAGCCAGACCCATTCCATATGATGTCCCGGCTCGACAATTTTGCCCATCTCACCTGGTACCGGATCGAGCTCGTCAGTGAAATACTCGCGCAAGGTGCCGTCGACAATAAACTTCGTCCGCGCCAGGTCGAACAGCACTTCGGCGCGCCCTAGGTAGGCGTCATCGCCTGTTGCATCGAAGAGCGCCAAGATAGCTTCGAATAAATGCATGTGCGGGTTTTGCCGCCGAGGTCCCTGCCCCAGACCGCCGCTTGCCAAAATAGTCTCCGAGTATCCGCCGGACGGGTGTGCCCGTTCCGCATCGAGATAATCCAGCGTCACGCTTGCGGTGGACAACGCATCTTCTCTTCCAAAGGCGCCGTGCATCCATGCGGCGGCAAATAATGCAAAAGCTTGATCGTACAGGTCCCGGCTGTCGTCTTGAGGCGATCCGTCTTGGGCGACGCGGTGGCGCCAGCCACCGTCCGGATGGGCGCCATGAGACAGCATGAAATCGAAACCGGATGCGGCGGCACTCGGCGCTTCCGGCAGTTCGTCTGCGAACACGGCAAAGACATAGCATTGCCGCGCCTGCACCATGATTCGTTTGCCCTCGTTTATTATCGGTGTTTGGCGGAAATCGAGTTTTTCGTGAAAGCCGCCGTCCTGGCGATCGCACCCTTTGTCCGACCAGAGCGGCAATGTCTCCGCGACCAACCAGTTACGGAGGCGGCTATGGTCCCACATGCTTGGCGCGCGCTACTTCGGGTCCGCGGCAATCAGCGCGCGCGGCTCCGCAGGAGGTGATTTGGTAGTTTCGGCTTGCTCGAGTTTGTGTTTGAGGTCGGCAATCTCGCGCTCTTCGTCCCGCGCTTTTCGTTCGGCTATGCGCGCGCGGCTGCGTGTCTTGCCGGCATTGATCCAGGAAATAAAGCCACCGCTGAAAAATCCGACGGCGAGGACGCCAAGGGCCAGAACGAATACAGGTACCGTGACCGAACCTGGTAGCGGTATTAGCTCCAATTCGACAGGTCCCCTATTGGAGATCGCGAATAAAACCGCGAGGATCATCAAGGGTGCTGCGACGAACCAATAAAGATATTTCATTTAAGTTTTGAGGCTCAAGTAGCCTTGTCGTTAATCAGGTCGCGGAGTTGCTTTCCAGTCTTAAAAAACGGTACCACCTTGCTGTCGACACTCACCGTCGCGCCCGTTCGCGGATTCCGCCCAGTGCGGGCATCGCGGTATTTTACGGAGAACGCGCCGAACCCGCGCAACTCCACTCGGTCGCCTTGTTCTAAGGCTGTCGTGATTTCTTCGAATACCGCAGAAACGATCCGCTCGACATCGCGCTGATACAAATGTGGATTGAGCTCGGCAATGCGTTGGATCAATTGTGACTTGGTCATACTGCCACCCCGGCGTTTCTTCCCCTGAGACCTGCAGTCTAAATACGACCTCCATATGGGCCGCTTTTTGTTCCGTAAAACCGCAAGCTGGCCAAAGCTTGCCAGAGGTAGGTAGGCCCGTCAAGCGGTAACCCACTAGAAAGAAAGGCTTTTGCTGTTGGCTTCCTGTACATCCAAAAGCGAAGGGCGGCGCATGGCGCCGCCCTTCAGGACACTTTTGGAAAATGCCCCGCCGTTACTACGCGTCCGGCGTGCTTTTCTCTTCCGCGGTATCGTCGGAGTCTTCATCCGCCGCTTCCGCGCTGTCTTCCTGGTCGTCAGCGTCTTGATCGCCGGCTTCCTGCTGTTTCGACCGCAAGGCCGCACCGAGGATATCTCCCAGCGATGCGCCCGCGTCGGAGCTGCCGTAATCGGCCATCGCCTTCTTCTCTTCCTCGACTTCGCGCGCCTTGATCGACAGGCTGATCTTACGGGTTGATTTGTCGATCGATGTTACTTTCGCATCGACCTTTTCACCGACCGCAAACCGGTCTGGGCGTTGCTCGGAACGGTCGCGCGACAGGTCAGACTTACGAATGAAGCCTTTGACGCCATCGGAGATCGTGACTTCGATACCACCTGTCGTGATTTCCGAAACCGTGCACGTGACAACCACGCCGCGGGTGACGTTCGACATCTCGGATTCGAAAGGATCGCTGGTCAGCTGTTTCACGCCGAGGCTGATGCGCTCTTTGTCGACATCGATATCGAGCACCTTGACCTTGACCATATCACCCTTGTTATAGGCTTCGATGGCTTCTTCGCCGGCTTTCTCCCAATCGAGGTCGGACATATGGACCATGCCGTCGATCTCGCCCGGCAGGCCGACAAACAGACCGAATTCGGTGATGTTCTTGACCTCGCCTTCCATCTCGGAGCCGAGCGGATGCTGCTCCAGGAACGCATCCCACGGGTTCGACATGGTCTGCTTGAGACCGAGGCTGATCCGGCGTTTTTGCGGATCGGTATCGAGAACCTGCACTTCCACTTCTTGGCTGGTCGAGACAATCTTGCCAGGGTGGACGTTTTTCTTGGTCCAGCTCATTTCGGAGACGTGCACCAAACCTTCGACACCGGGCTCCAGCTCCACGAAGGCGCCGTAATCGGTGATGTTGGTGACGCGGCCCGTGAAGCGGACGCCGACAGGATATTTCGCTTCGACACCTTCCCACGGATCGGCTTCGAGCTGCTTCATACCGAGGCTGATGCGCTGGGTCTCGCGGTTGAAGCGAATGACCTGCACGTCGATGCTTTGGCCGATCTGCAAGGCTTCCGACGGATGATTGATGCGGCGCCACGCGATATCCGTGACGTGCAGCAATCCGTCGACGCCGCCGAGGTCAATAAACGCGCCGTAATCGGTGATATTTTTGACCACACCGTTGAGTACTTGGCCTTCCTTGAGGCCGGCGATCAGCTCGGTGCGCTGTTCGGCGCGGCTTTCCTCGAGTACGGCGCGGCGCGAAACGACGATATTGCCGCGCGAGCGATCCATCTTGAGGATTTGGAACGGCTGTGGCGTGCCCATCAGTGGGGTCACGTCGCGGACTGGTCGAATATCTACCTGGCTACCTGGCAAGAATGCCACTGCGCCCTGCAGGTCGACGGTGAAGCCACCTTTCACGCGACCGAAGATAACGCCGTTCACACGCTCGGTCTTCTCGAACGCTTTCTCGAGTTCCGTCCAGGCTTCCTCGCGGCGGGCTTTCTCGCGCGACAGAACGGCTTCGCCATTCTTGTTTTCCATCCGCTCGAGGAAGACCTCGACGGTATCGCCGACCGCTAATTCGGCCTTTTGACCGGGAGGGGCGAATTCTTTGAGGAGGACGCGGCCTTCGGATTTGAGGCCCACGTCGATCAGCGCGAAGTCATTCTCAACGGAGATGACGCGCCCTTCGATAACTTGACCGACGAGATTATTTTTCGATCCCATCGATTCTTCAAGGAGGGATGCGAAGCTCTCCTTTTCAACAGCTTGTTCAGACATATTAGGTTCGGTCCTTCATAGTATGTTGTTTTTCCGGCCAGCCGGTTGTGTCCGGCGGTCTTTTGTGAAAACGCAACGACGAAGCCCTCAGCGAGAATCGCTCAGCACATCCGGCGTTCTTGATTGTTCGGCAGTCCGTCAGCGTCCGGTTCGTTCAATTTCCACCAACGCGGTGGAGAATGCCTGTTCGGCATCGAGGTCGGACGTATCAAGGATAAAGGCATCTTCCGCGGGCTTTAGCGGCGCGACGGACCGATTGGTATCGCGTTCGTCGCGTTCCTTCATATCCTGCAAAACGCGGGCATATATACTGCTCTCGCCGCGCTCTAGCAACTCTTTATGGCGGCGTTCCGCGCGGATATCGGTGTTGGCGGTCACGTAAAGCTTAACTTCCGCCTCGGGGCAGACAACGGTGCCAATGTCGCGTCCGTCCAAGACGGCACCTTTCAGGCCGCCGGGCGGCACCGCCGCGAAGTTGCGTTGAAACTGCAAAAGTACGTCGCGGACGGACGTGATGGCGGCAACCTTCGAGGCCGCGACGGCGGCGATTTCACCGCCGAGCTCGGGATCGGCCAAGATTGCCGGTTCAAGCGATTTTGCCGCCTGCAAGGCGACGCTTTCGTCGGCGGGATCGCCGCCGCTGTGCACCACCATCATGCCGACGGCTCGGTAAAGCTTACCCGTATCCAAATGCGCGAACCCCAAATGGGCTGCTAAGCGTTTAGAAAGAGTTCCCTTACCCGATGCAGACGGGCCGTCGATGGCGACGATCATGAACTCTCTCCTTCGATTTCAGCGCCCATGGCGTTCATCAGACCGGCGAACCCCGGAAAACTGGTGTCGATGGGCGAGGTGTCATCGACTGTAATGGGCTGTGTGGCGCCCATACCCATAACCAGGAAACTCATGGCAATCCGGTGATCGTGCCGCGATTCTGCCGTGCCGCCGCCTGCCGGCCGCGTCCCGTTTCCGGTGACGATCAGGTCGTCGCCCTCGATCGCGGCATCGACTCCGTTCGCCATGAGACCGTCGAGAATTGCTGCCAACCGGTCGCTTTCCTTAACCCGCAATTCGTTCAAGCCGCACATCCGGGTCTCACCCGATGCAAATGCAGCGGCAACCGCGAGCACCGGATACTCGTCGATCATCGATGGCGCACGTGCCGCCGGAACATTCACGCCGTTCAAATTTCCATGTCGGATCACCAGATCGGCCACCGGCTCGCCCGCCATATCGCGCGGATTGGTCTCTTCGATGGTGGCGCCCATTTCCCGCAGTGTCACCAGTAAGCCGTTGCGGTGCGGGTTGAGCCCGATACCGGGCAGGACGACTTCCGACTCGGCGACGATGAGAGCGCCAATAATGGGAAACGCGGCGGAACTGATGTCGCACGGTACGATAATGTCGGCGGCCTCCAGCTCGGGTTGGCCGACGAGGGTGACGCGCCGCGCGCCATCCGCTTCCTGTTGCATTCGGACAGTGGCGCCAAAATGCCGCATCATACGCTCCGTGTGATCGCGGGTGGGTTCCAGCTCTATCACACTGGTCTCTCCCGGCGCATTCAATCCCGCGAGCAGGATGGCTGATTTAACCTGAGCAGATGGGACCGGCAGCCGGTATTCGATCGGCATGGGATCGGCCGCGCCAACAATGGCAAGTGGCAAGCGGCCGCCGTCACGAGAAAGAATACGCGCGCCCATTTCGCCGAGCGGGTCGGCAACCCGCGCCATCGGTCGTGACCTTAGCGACGTGTCCCCCGTAAGGAACGCTGTCATGTCGTGGCCGGCCAAAACCCCCATGAGCAGCCGTGCGCCGGTGCCCGCATTACCCATGTCGAGTATATCGTCCGGTTCCGCCAATCCGCCGACGCCGACACCGGCGACCCGCCAGGACCCGGAGCCAAGCTGTTCGACCTTGGCGCCCATGGCGCGCATTGCGGCGGCGGTGCGGAGCACGTCCTCGCCTTCCAAGAGCCCTTCTATGCGCGTCTCGCCGACCGCGAGCGCCCCCAACATAAGGGCACGGTGGGAAATCGATTTGTCACCCGGGATCGACGCTTCACCGCGCAAGACAGCGATTGGTTTCGATGTTCCTTTTCGCACTCTATAAACCCTTCCTCGGATGGCAAAACGGCACAATTCGGCGGTGCGCCTGTCCCTATCACAAGCTTTCCGCAGGCAACAGAATTGATTCGGCGGACTTTAGCCATGCGAATTGTCGAACTTTGCTTTTGACACGCCCCTGCGGACGTGGCAATTGGCCGCCCTGAATTTCTCGGTTCGCTCGAAGGAGAACGCCCGTGGCCAAGCCAGAATGGGGCAAGAAACGTACGTGCCAGAGTTGTGGTGCGAAATACTACGATTTAAAGAAAGAGCCGCCGACCTGTCCGAAGTGCGAGACAGTGTTCCAGGCGGAGACCCCGCAGCGGGGACGACGTAGCCGGGCGGCGGCGGAAGCACCGAAGGTCGTGCCGTTGCCAATAGCGTCGGCGGCAGTCGTGGCGGAAGTGCCAGATATTGCCGATGGCGATATAGAAGTCGATGCGTTGGACGGAGACGATGGGTCCTTGCCGGAAGATACCAGCGATCTCGTCGACGGCGACGATGATGTCAGCGATGTAATTGTGCCGGTCGAGACCGAGCGCGACGACGGTTGATACGGAGCGCTGCCGCTGGGAGATCTCCAGCGGCGCGGCGCTCGATACTATAGGCGAGAGACGACGCGAACCGACTGTAATCAGCCGGTGAACGGCGAAGGGATGAACCCCTTTTACCGGACGGTGGGGATATGAGCGAAAAGATTGCGAATTTCCTCGCGGAAAAGCGTCGTGACACGCCATTTCTAGTGCTTGACCTGGATCTGGTGGTGGATCGGTATCGCCGCCTGAAAGAGACGTTGCCGAACGTCGATATTTATTATGCGATTAAGGCCAATCCAGCGGACGAGGTCGTCAGGGCGCTCGCCGATGAGGGGTCATGCTTCGATATCGCCAGTCTGCCGGAGATGGACGCCTGTTTGCGTCTCGGCGTCGGCGCGAGCCGCTTGTCCTTCGGGCATACGATCAAGAAAGAGCGCGATATCGCCCGGGCGCACAGTGCGGGCCTCGACCTTTTTGCGTTTGATAGCGCCGGTGAGCTGGAGAAGTTGGCCCGCGCTGCGCCTGAAAGCAGGGTCTTCTGCCGTCTCACCACGAAGGGGGAGGGGGCCGATTGGCCGCTTTCGAAGAAATTTGGTTGTGAGGTCGATATTGCCGAAGGTCTGTTGAAGCGGGCTCAGCAGCTCGGTCTCAAGCCGCACGGTATTTCCTTCCATGTGGGCTCACAGCAAACCGACCCCGAACAATGGGACGTCGCAATCGCCGAGGCGGCAGAGTTATTTCGGGTTTTGGAGAAAGTGGGCGTGAAGTTGGAGCTGATCAATCTCGGCGGCGGTTTGCCTGCCCGCTACCTCAGTGAAGTGCCGACGGTCGCGCGCTACGGCGAGGCGATCAATGCGTCCATGCACAAGTATTTCGGCAATCAAATGCCGGCGATGATCTTGGAGCCGGGGCGTGGCTTGGTTGGCGACGCGGGGGTGATCCAGGCGGAAGTTGTGCTCGTCGCGGACCGGCACAACGGCTCGGCCTCGCGTTGGGTTTATCTCGATATCGGCAAGTTTGGCGGCCTGCCGGAGACCATCGGCGAAGCGATCAAATACCGCATCCGCACGTCGCGCGACGGCGGAGAGACCGTACCGAGCATCCTGGCGGGCCCGACCTGTGAAGAGCTGGACGTGCTCTATGAGCGCACGCCCTATCCATTGCCCAAGGACCTTCAGGTCGGCGACAGAATCGAAATTCAAAGCGCGGGGGCCTATACGTGGTCCTATTCGGCCGTCTGCTTCAACGGCATCCCGCCGCTCAAACAATACGTGATTTAGCGGGGTTTCAGTGGGA
>CAXAGK010000015.1:0-21186 GCA_963968305.1 uncultured Rickettsiales bacterium
ACGCTAACCCGATGCCATTCCCAAACTCACGGGAATGACGATGGATTATACTCTTCTTCGGAAGAGTATAGAGCGATTCGTATCCATCGAAACCTTAACCGTGTCCAGGGGTCGCATTGTTTTGGTGTCCTGGTTGGGTTAGGTCACCCGGCGCAACGGAAATCCAGAGACTAGGGTTCGTTGCCGCAAAAATACATGAACAAAATTTTGAACGCGCCCGTCTATGACGTAGCGATCGAATCGCCGCTCGATGCGGCGCCCGGTCTGTCCACGCGCATTGGCAACCGTGTACTCATCAAGCGCGAGGATTTGCAGCCAGTTTTCTCCTTCAAGCTTCGCGGTGCCGACAACAAACTGGTGAACTTGCCGGAAGCCGCCCGTGAGAAAGGCGTGATCGCCGCGTCGGCCGGCAATCACGCGCAAGGTGTGTCGCTGGCGGCTGCTCGTATGAAGGTGTCGGCGACCATCGTTATGCCGCAGACGACGCCGGAAATTAAGGTCAGCGCGGTGCGGAAATGGGGCGCGAAGGTGATCTTGCACGGTGACGATTTCGCCACCGCCTATGCCCGTGTGTTGGAGATCATTGAGAAGAAGGGCCTGACCTTGATGCACCCGTTCGACGATCCGGATGTGATCGCGGGGCAAGGTACGGTCGGGATGGAAATATTGCGCCAGCACATGGGCGATATCCACGCGATCTTCCTGCCCATCGGCGGCGGAGGCCTGGCAGCGGGGGTGGCGGCCTATGTCAAAACCATCCGGCCCGAGATCAAAATTATCGGCGTCGAGGCGGTTGATTCTGCTTCCATGTACCATTCGCTGAAAAAGGGGCGGCGGGTCACCCTCGACCAGGTCGGTATTTTCGCGGATGGCGTGGCGGTGGCGCAGGTTGGCAAGGAGACGTTCGATTGGTGCGCAAACTCATCGATGAGGTAGTGCTCGTCGATGTCGATCAGATGTGTGTGGCGGTGAAGGATCTGTTTGATGACACGCGGGGCATCGCCGAGCCGTCGGGCGCGCTCGCCGTCGTGGGGATGAAGATCTATGCGGCGCGGAAGAAGCTGGTGGACAAGACATTGATCGCCGTAAACAGCGGCGCCAATGTGAATTTGATCGCTTGCGGCATATCTCGGAACGCGCGGAGATCGGCGAGTCGCGGGAAGCGCTGTTCGCGGTTACGATTCCGGAAGTAAAAGGTAGTTTCCGTAGTTTTGCCGAATTCTCGGGAAACGCAGCGTGACCGAGTTCAATTACCGATATTCGGATCAGGCGGAGGCTCAGATATTCGTCGGTGTCGGATTGTCGGAGGGTGATGCGGAACGCGCGCTCATCCTGAGGACGCTGCGTAAGAAGGGGTATACGGTCCGAGACCTTACCGAGAATGACATGGCGAAATTGCATATCCGCCAGATGGTTGGTGGGCAGCCGGGTAATAACGGTGACGAGCAGGTCTACCGGTTCGAGTTTCCGGAGAGGCCCGGGGCCTTGATGAATTTCCTCACCCACATGGGCGAGCGCTGGAATATAAGCTTGTTCCACTACCGCAATCACGGCTCTGCCTTTGGACGCGTACTCTGCGGCGTGCAGGTACCGGAATCGGACGAGAGTGAATTCCAGTCTTTTCTCGAGACCTTGGGCTATCCGAGTTTCCGTGAGACGGAAAATCCGGCCTATCGGACGTTCTTGAACTAGCATCGGGCTGGATTCCCATCTTCGAGGGAATAACAATGGTGTTCGAGGTTTTCAACGACGAGGTTCCCGATGTCCGCCCTGCCGATCAAGAACGCCGCTGAGCATATCGCGAGCCTGAAGGATGACCGCACCGTCTATATCGAAGGCGAATTGGTCGGCGACGCGACGGAACATCCAGCCTTTCGCAATTCCATTCATACCGCCGCTGGTCTTTACGACTATCAGGCTGATCCCGCGAACGCAGAAGCGATGACCTTCGAATCTCCGACCAACGGGCGGCGCGTGAACCGGGCCTGGCAGATGCCTGAATCCTATGAGGACTTAGTGCAACGCCGCGAAGCGCTGGTGCTTTGGGCGGCACAACATGGTGGTTTCATGGGCCGCTCGCCGGATCATCTAGCATCCGCCGTCACAGGCCAGCTGATGGGGCGCGACCTGTTCGAAGCCCATGACAGCGAACGGGGCAAAGCCTATTGGGACTATTACGTTCACGCCCGTGACAATGATTTGTTCCTCACTTACGTCATCATCAATCCGCAGGTGGATCGCTCCAAATCCGCGAGCGAGCTCGGCAATAACGATCCGATGTTGAAGGTCGTCGATGAGGATAGCGAAGGGATCACGGTGCGGGGCGCGAAGATGCTTGGCACCAGCTCGATCATGGCGAACGAGGTGTTCGTGGCGCATCTGCAGCCACTGCGCCCGGACGAGGTCGACTACGCCAGTTGTTTCGCCATTCCTATGGCAACCAAGGGATTAAAGGTGCTGTCGCGGAAATCCTACGAACAGCATGCGGGCGCTTATTACGATAACCCTCTGTCGTCGCGCTACGACGAGAATGATGCGTTGATGTATTTCGACGACGTGAAAGTGCCGTGGGAGCGCGTCTTCGTGCACCGCGACCCGGAGATGTGTCGCCGCCAGTTCCACGATACACCGGGCCACATCTATCAGAACTATCAGGCGCAAATCAGGCTGACCGTGAAGCTGAAGTTCCTCGCCGGTTTGGCCCGCGCAGTGTGCGAAACCATCGGTACGGTCAAGCTGCCGGCGATTGCGGAATCGCTCGGCAAGATGGCGGCGCAAGCGGCAGCGGTCGAGAACATGATGTGGGGCATGGAGGCCAAGGGCAGCCAATGGGGAAAATACTTCGTCCCTGACCGGCATGCCGTCTACGCGGCGCAGACCCTCACCCAGGAATACTATCCGCTGATGATCAACACGCTGCGGGAACTTGCCGGCGGCGCGCTGATCATGTTGCCCTCTTCGGTCGAGGATATGCGGAACCCCGAACTGGCGGCGATTACGGAAAGCGTCCAAGTCTCGGCAGACGGTCGCTCGGCGGAAGATCGGATCAAGCTGATGAAATTGGTGTGGGATGCTGTCGGTTCCGAATTTGCGGGTCGGCATACGCAATATGAAATGTTCTACGCTGGTGCTCAGTTCGTGACCCGCAGCCACAGTTTCAGAACTTACGATTGGGACAAGGCAGCAGAGTTGATCGCGACGATCACGGATCGCTACGATCTAAATTCGTAAGAGGCCCCGGACTCTCCCACCGCGATTCGAGATTTTTGCATGAGGCAGCATAAATGCGAATCGTCATACCCGCGAAGGCGGGAATCTAGAGTCATTTAATTACCCAGACAACTGGATTCCCGCCTTCGCGAGAATGACAGAAACAACAAAATGAAATGGCGCAATGGTCGTACTCACGAGGGAGGGAATTCTGTGCGCAACCCCCTTTGTCTCCCTGGCAGGAGGCGCTATCTTCCCATTTCTTGTTCCAAGTGAACTCAATTTGGATATTACGACATGACCCGTCATCGCTCCGGCCGCCAGTTCCTGCACACACCCGGCCCCACTCATATTCCCGACCGTGTGCAGAACGCCATGCATGTGAAAGCGGTCGATTTTGCCAGTCCCGAATTCATGGACGTCGCGGTCGAATGTTTCGAAGGCCTCAAGCCGCTGTTCGGTCTCAGCGAAGGCGAAGTGTTTATCTACACCGCCTCCGGCCACGGCGCTTGGGAAGCGGCCTTCGTCAATCTGTTCGAGCCCGGTGACGCGGTGTTGATGCCGGAGACCGGGCGTTTCTCCCGCGTTTGGGGTGAGATGGGCGAAGCGCTGGGTCTTGAGATCGTGACGGTGGAGAACGATTGGCGCACCGCCATCGATCCCGCCGCCGTCGAAGCGGCCTTGCGCGCCGACACGGAGGGTAAAATCAAGGCCGTGTTGATGGTCCACACCGAAACTGCGACCGGCGTGACGTCCGATGTACAGGCTGTGCGCCGCGCCATGGATGCGTCCGGCCATTCGGCCTTGCTGGTGGTCGATGCCATCGCGTCTTGGCTAACGACCGGGCTGCCGATGGACGATTGGGGCGTCGACGTGGTGGTCGCCGCCTCGCAGAAAGGCTTGATGTTGCCACCGGGGCTTTCCTTCACGGCGGTCGGGCCAAAGGCCTTGGAAGCGACCAAAGAATGCAAGACCTTCCGGGAATACTGGTCCTGGAGTGCCCGCCTTGGGTTCGAGCAGTACCGCCGTTTTTGCGGCACCGCGCCCGAACACATGATCTTTGGGTTGCGGGAAGCGATTGAGATTATCGGCGAGGAAGGGCTCGACAATGTCTTCGCCCGGCATGCTCGCTTGGCGGATGCGACGCGTCTTTGCGTGGCCGAATGGGCAAAGGGCGGCGCTTTCGAATTCAACGCCTTGCGGCCAGAAGAGCGCGCCAACGGCCTCACCGTGATCCGCGTGCGCAAGGATTTGGACGCGGAAGATATCCGCCGTACCGCCCGCGATATGTTCGACGTCGCTTGCGGCGGTGGCTTGGCGTTGTTGGCAAATAAAGTGTTCCGCATCGGCCATATGGGCAGCATAAACGACCCAATGATGCTGGGCGCCCTGGGCGGTGTTGAGAGCGCGATGGGATATCTCGGCCTGCCGTTCGAAAGCGGCCTTGGAATTGCTGCGAGGCATTTCGCGGAGACCGCCCCCCGCCTCAACAGCCCGACGGATGGGCGGACGTATAGTTAGCGCCATGTTTGAAACTCTCCACAGCACCGTAAAGGATAAACTGGCGTCGGGCGGTATCATCTCGTCGATGACCGTGCGGCTCGTGCCCAGTGTCGAGATCGTGCAGATCATCAAGACCGCCGGGTTCGACACGTTCTATATCGACCTGGAACACTCCCCGCTCACTATCGAGACGACCAACCAGATCGCCACCATGGCGCTGGCGGCTGGGATCGATTGTTTCGCGCGCGTGCCCGCGAACACGCCGGACTATATATCACGTGTGTTGGACGGCGGGTGCATGGGGGTGATCGCGCCTGGTGTCTCCTCGGTCGCGGAAGCGCAGGCCGTGGTCAATGCGGCGAAGTATGCACCGGTCGGAGATCGCGGTGTCTCCGGCGCCCTGCCGGTGACCGGATTTCAAGCCATTCCTGATCTCTACGCGGCGGTCAACGCGGTCACGACCGTGATGGTGATGTTTGAGAGCCAAGCCGCTCTCGACGCCGCCGATGATATTGCGGCTGTGGAGGGTGTCGATATGGTGATGATCGGCACGAACGACATGTTGGCGGATTTTGGTCTCGCGGGACAATTCGATCATCCCCGCGTAAAGGACGCCTACGCCCGGACCATCGATGCCTGCGCGAAACATGGCAAGCATGTAGGTGTCGGCGGCCTCGCCTCGCGCCCGGACCTAGTAGCGGAGTTTGTGAAGATGGGTGCCCGGTATGTCTCGACCGGGACCGACCTTAACTTCCTGCTCGCAGCAGCACGAGAGAAAGCGGCGGCGGTGGCCACGCTTGAGACGTAGGGTCATTCTGCGGCAGTGGGCCTTCCACGCCCACTGCCCTAGATTACCCTCCAACACATAGTTGAATTCGAGGAGCACAATCATGTCGACCGTTGAGACCGAAACCCATGGGCAAATTTTAATCGTCCGGATGAACCGACCGAACAGCTTGAACGCACTCAATCACGAAATGCGCTCGGAACTCGCCGAGGTGTGGAATGATTTTCGCGAAAGCGATGCGCTGGAAGTCGCGATCTTCACGGGGGCCGGGCGAGGGTTCTGCGCTGGGGAAGATATGAAGGAATCGCTGCAGGATGGTGCCCCCGGCGGGCGCAAACCAGCGCGGCCCGATCCTTTCATGGACGGCACGCTGGAGAAACCGGTGATCGCCGCCGTCAACGGATTCGCCATGGGTGGCGGGTTCATGCTGGTGGAGCGAACGGATTTACGGGTCGCCGCGCGCGGTGCGCTGTTCGAGATTTCGGAAGCTAAGCGTTGGCTGCTCGGCGGATACAATCACGGACACATCGCCAACCTGCCGTACCCAATTGCCATGGAAATGGCGATGGGATTCCGGTTCACAGCTGAGCGCTTCTACGAACTAGGTTTCGTAAATCGGCTCGTCGATCCCGATGATTTGATTCCGGCAGCATTGGAGATGGGCGAGCATTTATTGACGCTGCCGCCGGCCTCACGTGTCAACACGGTCCATATGATGCGGCAAATGCGGCCTTCCGTCGGTCCTGCCCATGAGGCACTGGCGGATAAACTGCACAATCACGGCGCTAAGAGCGACCGCATGGAATCCCGCTCGGCCTTTGCCGAGAAACGGAAGCCGAACTTCATCGGTTGGGATGATCCGGAAGACCGTTACCGCTTGCCGCAATTAGAGGAATAGGCGGCCTCGTCTATTTCTCGCCTGCCTCATTCCGCTCGATCCCTCGAATGCGATGATTCATGTACAGCTTCAAAATCGGATCGGGTGGGAGCAGTGCCGCCTGCGGCATTTGTTTGAGCGCGCGTAATTCATCGCTATCGACTCCGGAGAGATCCTCAGCCAAAAGCTTGCCGAGCGCGGTGCCGCGAGTCATTGGTGCGGTGTCAGTTGTCATGAGGATATAAAGATTGTCGGCGATCTCTCCCCAGACCGTGCCTTCGTTGCGGGTAAAGGCCATGATGCCGCCCCAGGTGCCGTCAAAATCAACCTCGCCGAGAGCGGGCCAACGTTCGGCGATGCTTTGCCGATGGCGTGCCTCCATACGGGTGATGAGCTCGTCCTCGAAGCGTTTGCTGCGCGCATACCAAAGCGTATTTCGCATCAAGATGCGGCCGTCTTGAGTGAGCCGCACGGTGCTGCCGTTCGGGCTGGAAGGAAGCAATCCGAATTCCCCAGCGGTGCCGACATGCTTCTTCTCATCGTCGGTCAAAGGTCGGGTCAGGCTGCCGAAGGAAGCGACGGGTACGACGCGGTGGCGTTTAAATCCCATTTCCTCGGCGAAGAGGTTAGTGGCGAGAATTAATTTCGGCGCGCGCGCCGTGCCCTGGTCGGTGGTGAGCGTGAAGCCGTTGTCCGAGCGAACTTCGGTGACGGGAGAGTCTTCATAGAGTGTCACGTTGACCGGGAGCGTTTCGCCAAGGCCGCGCATCATCGCGGCGGGTTGTACAAGGGAGCCGCCATCGACCCGCACGCCGCTATTGTAAAACCGGGTGCCGGTGATGCTCTCCAATTCATCTCGGTCAACCGCCGTATGGGCGATGCCGAGAGTCTCGAACCCGTTCGCGACGTCGTCTAAATGCGCATCTCCGGGCGGTGAAGCAGAGACGTAAATTTGCCCCCAATCGCTCCAATTACACCGGATTTGATGATGTTCCACGATCTCGCGTAGATAATTACGCCCGGTCTGGAACAAGCGGTCACTTTTCTTCGCAGCATCAAGGTTCTTAATGCCGCCATGGCTGTGGTGAGAGAGCATGAAACCCGCGTTCCGCCCGGACGTACCGTAGCCGACGCGCATGCCTTCGATAACTGCAATGGAGTCATCGGGCCGAAGTTCAGCCAAGCGGCGCGCGAAGGATAAGCCGCAGGCTCCGCCGCCGAGCACGAGCCAATCCGCCGTAATGTCACCCTCGAGGATGCGGGCCGGCGCGGGTTCCGGCAAGGTCGCGTACCAGCCATTCTTGACCCCGTCATAGGGAAGTTTGCGCGGTTTGCGACTACCGGTAAGCGGCGCCATGGCGATGTCTCCTAAGGTTACACGATGTCGGCGGGGCTCACTTCGTGCAGCAATGTTTCGCCCCGGACATAGCGGGGAATATTGTCGAAGAAAAGTTCATCCCACCGCAGGCGGGTGCCATCTCCTCCGAAGGAGGTATGAGCGGTAAGGCGCACTTTTGGATGGTCCCAAAGTGGATTGTCCATCGGCAGCGGTTCCGGATCGAAGACGTCGAGCGCCGCTCCCGCCAATTGTCCTCGGTCCAATGCGGCGATCATCGCGCTGTCTTCAATCAAGGCGCCGCGCGCGATATTGACGAGGATCGCTCCCTCCTTGACGGAGGTAAAAAAATCTTCGCCGGCGAATTTTCGCGTGTCGGCATTGAGCGCGCAGGCGATCACGATGACGTCCGCGTCCGGGACGAACTTGCCGAGATCGGCCATCGTTCCGGCTCGATCTACGATTTCGGAAGTTTTAGGTGAACGTCGAATCACATCGATTGTGGCGCCGAAGGCCTTGGCGCGTTTCGCGGTCTCAATACCGATAGGGCCGAAGCCGATGATTAGCCAGTTGGTATTGGCGACTTCGCGAAATGGTGTCCGTTTCCATTCCTTGTTGGTCTGATGGGCGCGCTGCTCGTCAATCGGATGGATCATGCTCAACGCATGCGCCATGACATATTCCGCAATGGCGACCGATTGCGCACTGCTGTTGCAGATGCGGACGCCCTTGTCGGAAATCTTCTTATAGGCGGGATTGTCGAGACCGGCGTTGAAGGTCTGTAAGACGTCGATCTTTTTACAGGCGATGGCCACATCGAAAGGCAAGCTGCCGAGGGTACCACCCGCCAAATCGGGCCCAAGCCAGAGGTAGTCTACTTCGGCGTCCGCCGCCGGGACTTTAGCACCGCCGATATTAAAATTGCCGTCCTTGTCGAAAGTACGGATCTCAATGTCGAGGCCCATCGCGTCTATGCGCGCACCAAGTCGTTCGTAGGCGGCGTCAAATAGGGCAACCGAAACGGTCATGAACAATGCTCCTGGAAATACGGTCGAGAGGTGTTGGGCTGAATATATGGCGGGTCGGAGATTGAACCAGCGAAATCGGCTCACTCATCTGCAAGAACTGTAACCCGGCCAAAGCCGTTGTTTCGGGACGGGTGAAGCCCCGGATCTGGAATTATGGCCAGAGCATTGCCGTCGCCGGAACTGCCCCTTTGGAGTGCTCAGGCCATAATTCCAGGTTCGCTCCGCGCCCCGGAATGACCGGGAGATTGTCCTTTCGACAGAACGCAGGGTCGCCGTATATATAGTCTCTGAACTGATAATCAGCGGGAGTTCTCTTCATGACCGATCCAAAAACAGCCTTCGTCTCCGGCGGTACCTACGGGATTGGTCGGGGGATCGTGCTGGAATTGGCGCGGCGCGGATGGAACGTGGTGGGATTCGGTCTTGATGGCCGCCAGCCCGGCAGCGCTGCCGAGGGTGGGGTCGAGGGCACCCGCAAAGCCTTGGCGGATGCTGGGCTTTCTGGCGAAGTGCTCGAAGCGGATGTATCCAGCTCCGTCGATGTTGACCGAGTGATGGAGCACGCATTGTCGACCTTCGGGCGTGTCCATGGCGCAGTGAACAACGCCGCAATTCGCCCAACAGGCACGATACTCGATACCGACGAAGACACTTTCGATCGTGTTATCGCCGTCAATCTCAAAGGGCAGTTCCTGGTCTGTAAAGCCGCCATCGCGCATATGCGGGAGGCAGGCGGCGGGGCCATCGTCAATATTGGCTCCGGTGCCGGTTGGGGAAAGGCAGGGTTACTCGCTTATGGGGCGAGCAAGGGCGGCGTTTTAGCGCTGAGCTCGGCCCTGGCCTATGATCACCTGGAGGACCGTATCCGCATCAATGTCGTCGTGCCAGGGCCGCAAACCGCCTCCGGCATGGTGGAGATCATGGAAGCTTCCGGGCCGTTGCCAAAAATTTTGACGGCATCCGGGCGCAACAATCAACCTCGCGATATCGCAAATGCGGTGGCTTTCCTGTTGTCCGACGATGCGGCGCAGATTTCCGGCACTGTATTGGATGTGGGGGCCTTCTCTCATCAGGGTGGTGTCGGCCAACCGCGTGCATAGAGCGGGTTTGCATTTCGTCCGTGAGAAATTAGGTTAGCGCGAATTCTTTGGGAGTAAGTCTGTATGCGACGTTCGAGATTACCTGCCGGTGGCGCCAATATTTTCCAGAAGATTCGCGCCAAGCGCAGTGAAGCGTTGGACCGGGGGCAAACACTGCTCGATCTGTCCATCGGCGAGCCGAAAGGGCCCGCTTTGTTGAGCGCACGCGAGGCGGCTCGCGATGCGATCATGAGCGACGATGAGCCCATGCACGCCTATCAATACAACGACAGCCCGGCGGTGCCGGGATTTTCACCGCGATTTATCCGCGCGCATTTGAAACAAGGCCTGCCCGAGGGCGACGTCGACTATGTGCCGATCTCCGGGGTCAAACCCATCTTGGGCTTATTGCCACTGGCATGTGGGTGTGCGCTCGGAGACATGACCGTCGCAACGATGACCAAGCCGGGCTACCCGATCCCCGCCGATTGGTGCGCTTATCATCCGAAGGTGACGCACCATGCCTTGCCGTTGAATTCAGCGAACGGTTTTCGGTTCGCGCCGGAAGATATCCCAGCAGGCACCGGTCTGGTGATGACGAACTATCCGCATAATCCGTCGGGCCAGATTGCCGATGCTGCGTGGTTCTGTGCGCTTTGTCAGTATTGCAGCGATAACGATATCCGCTTGTTCAACGATGCAGCGTATATCTCGCTCAGTCATTCCGATGATTGCATCACTTTGAGCGAAGTCGCTGTCGATTTCCCGGACTTATCGTGGTGCGAAGCATTCACTGCCGCCAAACTGATCGGGAACGGCACCGGCTGGCATGTGGGCGCGATGGTGGGTTCCACCGATTTCATCGGTGATATGAAGGAAGTGAAGGGCAAGACGGACGCTGGCTTCGTCGCCCCGATGGCCGCCGGCGTTTTGGTGTCCTTAGAAGAAGACCAAGGGGGAATCGCCGAGTACCGGGAAATGTACCGCCAGCGCCTCGGTATCCTCAGTGAGCTGATGTTAGGGTGCGGCATGCGTCTCGCCATCGAACCCCGCGCTGGGTTCTATACCTTGTGGGAAGCGCCGACCCGAGCCTTCGGACAGAAAATCGCGAGCGGCGAAGAGTTCAATTTCACGATGATCGAGAAGACCGGTGTGGTCGGCGTGCATTTTGGCAATTATCTACGTTACGCCGTTTGTGCGGATGTGGATGCCATGCGGAGCGACCTCGAGGCGGCATTCAAGAGCGCCAAAGTCGCTTATGACTAGAGACGACGTCAATCGGCTTCGTGGGCTGCCAAGACGGCCCGGATTAAACCTTCGGGTACCTCCGTCGGGACAGTTGTAGCTTCGGCGGACTTGGCCAACGCCAGAGATGCTTGGTATCGCTGCAGGTATTTTTGGCACTCGGCACAAAGCATCATATGCATCTCAAAGATCGACTTTTGATGCCTTGATAGGTCACCCTCGAGATAGGCCAGAATGAAATTCTCGAATTCCACACAATTGATCATGTACGGCAATTTGAACATGACGCCCTTTAATTTTGGACGCAATAGAACGGTGGTTTTCGTGTGTCATATCACCGGCTCCAACAATTTCTTCAGCGCCGCCCGCGCGCGATGCAGGCTTACTTTGACTTTGCTCTCCGTCATTTCCAAGACCTCAGCGGTCTCGGTCGTGCTCATTTCTCCGATGTCTCTCAGCAGCAAAACGATACGATAATTTTCAGGTAGGCGGTCGATTGCTGCAATGATCAACCCGTCAGTTTGCTTGCGATCAAGGAGCTGCTCCGGCGTCTTCGCCGAACTGTCCTCTCGCTCGATCCGGCAATTATTTTCGTAGAATTCCCGGAGCAGGCCGTCGATCGGTTCCTCTTGTAACCGCCGTCGTTTGCGCAAATCCATCAAGGCTTGATTGACGACGATCCGATACATCCAGGTTTTGAGCTTGGAGTCGCCTTTAAAGGCACCGAGAAATTTGAAAACATTGACGAAAGCGTTTTGAACGCAGTCTTTGGCTAGAG
Organism: uncultured Rickettsiales bacterium; assembly: GCA_963968305.1. Lineage (GTDB taxonomy): Bacteria > Pseudomonadota > Alphaproteobacteria > UBA8366 > UBA8366 > UBA6544. Next base: position 11,844 of record CAXAGK010000015.1, read on the forward strand.
CGTCGTCCCGCAAAATGCGGCGGCATATAGCAACCATCCAACCGGTCTCGCGGCGTACGAATGTTTCCGTGGCCCGGGGACCCCCCCAAGATATCCGAAAGTTCGTCGTCGTTCCGCGGTGATATGACAGGGTCTGACTCAGCGTTGAGGTAGCCCACATTCATGATGCGAAAACCTTTGAACTAACGATAGACATCCGTGCGAAAAGCCCCCTTCGGTTGAATCGATGAAACTCTATATAACTTTCAAGGAGTAAAGCGCATCGAATCGAGAGGTCCCCGGTCGGCGCATGGCCGAAGAAGGCAATAACGCAGGATTAGAGCGATATGACTGTTGGTGCTTTGTTGCTGCTTCCCGGTATCGCCTTTAGCGGTGTAGCCAAGTGTTTGCATCGTAAACCGAAGGATCGTTGAAAATGGCAGCAGCGTTGGCCATCGCCGTTTTGTTAGCTGGATCGTTCATCATTGTGTGGATCGCGGCGGTGGCGATGCGACTGACCGGATTGCTGGAGAATGTAGCACGTTTTCAATCCGTCTCTGCGCTGACCGGAGCCGGATTTACGGCATCAGAATCAGAGATGATCGTGCATTACCCGGTTCGCCGCCGCATCGGCGTCATTCTGATGGTGCTCGGCAATTTGGGTTTGGTGTCAACCGCCTCGACGTTGATTGTCTCGTTTGCGGGCGGCGAGCAGACGGCCGAAGCGATTCTCACCCAAGTGCTGATGTTTGCCAGCGCGATTGCCGTGATCCTGGTGGTCATGCTGAACAAGACACTCGACCGTGCTATGTGCGCGGTCGTGGGTTTTTTGCTGGAGCGAACCACCTCGCTCGGCGCCCGCCGCTTCCATCGACTATTGCAACTCCATGACGGACATAGCGTGGCGGAACACGAGTACCATGGTGATGAGGCTATCACGGTTGGTGATTTGTTGCCTAAACTCGGGACGCTGCAACTGCTCGGCATACGCGGCGATGGGCCGTATCGAAACGGTCCCTTTGATGCACAGGACAGGGTCGGATCCGGTAGTCTATTGATCTGCTACGGCAGAGATGACGTGCACGAGGCTTTGAAAGCCACGTTGGATTAATTGCCGAGCCAATCCGCTTTCGCTTCCTTCAATCGTCCCGCCAAAATCGCTGAGCGAACCGTCGCGAGCAGCCGCGTCATATAGCGGATATTGTGTACCGTAAGCAGATGCAGGCCGAGGATTTCGTTCGCCTTCAACAGGTGGTGAATATATGCGCGGCTGTGACGGCGGCAGGCGATGCAATCGCAGTCTTCATCCAGCGGTGCATCGTCCTCACGGAATTTCGCGTTCTTGAGGTTGCGCCGGAAAGACGGGGCTTCTCGCGACAAGGCCCAGCCGTGCCGCGCAATCCGCGTCGGCGTGACGCAATCGAACGTGTCAATGCCCATCTCGACGCCTTCCCAAATATCACGGATGGCGCCGATGCCGAGCAAATGGACCGGGCGGTCGCGGCGCAACGGCTCCATGGAGTATCGCACCACGTCGTACATCTGATCCGCCTGTGCGCCGAGGCACCCGCCAACCGCATGTCCAAAGAACGGGCGGGAGGAGACGAATTCGGCACTCTCCCGCCGCAAGGCCTCGTAGACGCCGCCCTGGACGACACCATAGAGAGCCTGGCGACCGTCATGGCTGCGCTCGAACTCCGCCAAGCTGCGGTCGGCCCAACGCTTGGTCAGCGCCAGTGAGTTTTCCGTGTAGGCCTGATCGACGTGATAGGGGGTGCATTCGTCGAGTACGACGATGAGGTCGGCACCGAGCTTGCGCTGGATCTGGATTGAGGATTCTGGTGAGAGCGTGTGATAAGAGCCGTCCCGGGGAGAGCGGAAGGTTGCTCCCTCCTCGGTCAGTTTCTGCAGCAGTTTGGTTTGTTTTCGCGCACCGCTGGATTTGATTTCGTCCGCCTCTGTGCCTTGGCCCAGGCTGAATATCTGGAACCCGCCACTGTCGGTCAACATAGGACCGTCCCAGCCCATGAACTTGTGTAACCCGCCCATGCGCTCGACTACGTCCGGGCCCGGTTGGATCAGCATATGATAGGTATTGGCGAGGATGATATCGACATTCGCCGCTTCCAGGTCTTCGACAGATGCCGCTTTGACCGTTGCTTTGGTCGCGCAAAAGATAAAGGCCGGCGTGCGCAAAGATCCATGCGGCGTGTCGATCCGCCCGACCCGTGCGCGGCTGCCTGGGTCTTCCGCTAAAACCTCGAATCCGAATCCCGGATAATCGACCATCGCTCCCGTCATCCTCGATAGCCGGAAAAGAAAAAGCCCGCTCGTCGGCGGGCTTCCCTTCAGGCGTGTCGCTAAGCGTTACGCCGCGGCTGCGGCCTTGCGTTGAATGCGCCGTTTGATCTTCATCGCTTCGATCGGAAGCTTCCGGTTCGGCGTGTTCAGCAGGAAGGCGTCGAGCCCGCCCTTGAAGTCGACCGTGCGCAGCGCGTGGACTGAGAGACGCACCCGGACCATCTCGCCCAGGGTCTCGCTCAGCAGCGAAGTTGATTGTACGTTCGGCAAAAACCGCCGACGCGACTTATTATGAGCATGACTCACGTTGTTTCCAGTGAGAACGCCCTTACCTGTAATCATGCAACGTCGTGCCATCGAACCGCTCCTAAATTCTGTCCCGCTCAGGAGAACCCGCCCGGAAGCGCGCACTTGTAAAAGAGAGCGCCGCTCGCGTCAAGGCGATTCGGGCAATTAGGTACCTAGAAAGACCGACAACATTTCCCGCGCGGCCGCCCCCGGCGCCATATCGCCACTGGCGACCTTAGATTCCAAATTCTCGACCTGTACACCGACCTTTGGATGGTCTCTCAGGGCGGCAATCAAATTTTCCTCGATCTCGGACCACATCCAGGCTTTTGCCTGGTTGGAACGGCGTTCCTCGAATTCGTTCGAGGCGATCATACTGGTACGATAATCGTTTATTTTTCGCCAAACCTCGGCAATGCCATCCCCTGTCAAAGCCGAGCAGGTCAGCACCGGGACCCGCCAATTCGGCGACGCAGGGCGGATCATATGCACCGCGCTGCGGTAATCGGCGGCGGCGTGGTTGGCTGCCTCGACAAGGCCACCATCCGCCTTGTTGACCACGATCAAATCAGCGAGCTCGACAATGCCCTTCTTGATACCTTGAAGCTCGTCGCCAGCGGCGGGGGCCAGGAGTAACAAGAACAAGTCGCTCATCTCGGCGACGGCTGTTTCCGATTGGCCGACACCGACGGTCTCGATGATAACAACGTCGAATCCGGCGGCTTCACAAATCAGGACACATTCCCGCGTACGACGCGCCACGCCGCCAAGACTGCGCCCCGCGGGCGAAGGCCGAATGAATGCCGAGGGATGGCGTGAGAGTTCTTCCATGCGAGTTTTATCGCCGAGGATCGATCCTCCGCTTACCCGGGAGGAGGGATCAACCGCAAGTACTGCGACCTTGTGGCCTTGCTCGACCAGGGATAGGCCGAAGGTTTCGATAAAACTCGATTTGCCGACGCCGGGAGCGCCTGAAATGCCGACTCGAATCGATTTGCCGCAATGGGGCAAGAGCGTCGCCAGCAAGGCTTCCGCTTCCACGCGATGATCCGCGCGCGTCGATTCGGCCAAGGTGATGGTGCGGGCGAGGGCACGCCGATTGCCGCTGATAATGTTTGTCGCCAAATCTGTCACGGTCGCCGTCGTCTTTCGCTCACGATTATTTACGCGGTGGTGTCTTTTTACCCGGGATCGGTAACATGGTTTCCGCCATTTTCGAAAGTTTCTTTCGGCTTTCGTCGTCAAGTTCCGCCAGGACTTCTTGGCGGGAGCGATGAAGCGAGACAGCGTTCGCAATCAAATCTTGCCGCCCTGCATCCTGTTCCGCATAGGCTCCAATCGCCCGTTTCGCGGCAGCTCGTTTTTCCGCTGGGTTGTCACCGGAATCGTTCATGTGTTGGCGGACCTTTTTGGTGAAAAGGAGGAACCGGAACAGTCGAAGTAGCCATTCGCCAAGTTTGTCGAGCAGTTTTAACAATTTTCACCGCCCGCCGCGTTCATCGGTTTATCGTTTGCCCCCGGGCCCAACGGTTGTCCGTAACTGAATTCAACCGCGTTGCCGTCAGGGTCGTGCACACCGCAATAATATCCGACCGGATAGGGTTCCTCGCGAGGCTCCCAAATCAGACAATCCGCGGCTTGCGCCTTTACCGCGATGGCATCGACCGCGTTGCGGCTTTCCATCGCAAACCCGGAGTGGCTGTAATCCTTCTCCGCTTGGTCGCGGCCGGGGCCGCCGGAAATCAGGACATAGATGAACTCCTCCTCGCGTCCTGGTTCCGCCAGCCACACTACTCGGCCGTCCCCATTGGGATCTCGGCGTTCGTGCACCTGTTTTAGCCCGCAAAAGTCCGTATAGAAATCGATACAGGCGGCAATGTCGCGCACGTGGAGCGCGATATGAGTGAGTGTTGTCGGCATAGCGGGATGACCGTAACGCCGCTCACACATCCTCGTCCAGAAGCTTGGACATCATAATTTCGTCGACCCATTCGCCGTCCACGAATAGCGATTGCCTGTTCACGCCCTCATCGCGATACCCCATGGAGAGATAAAGACGATGCGCGCGCTCGTTATGGGACATGACGGTGAGCTCCAAGCGGCGAATTTCGTGCTCCGTCGAAATGCGCTCGATCTCCTCCATCAACCCCTTGCCGACCCCTTGCCCGTAATGGGTTGCCAAAACTCCGACACCGACGCGACCGCCGTGCTTGTTGCGCAAGAACTGTCCCCCCATGCACAACGCTTCGCCGACGCACAGATCGTCGTCCCAGGCATTGATCAGAAAATGGCGCGGCATCTCGTGGAACCGCTGAATGACGAAACGCATATCGTCGATCGATTTCGCGCGTTCATCCGGAAACAGCAGCATTAAGCTTGTCTCGGATAAAAGTTGCCGCCCGAAGATATAAACTGCTTCCGCGTCTTCTACTCCGGCGCGACGATAATCGATCTCGCTCATTCCTGCTCCTTCTTTAGCTCGGTATTGGGGGCGACGACCGGTTTATTCTCAACCAGTGTCGAGAGGGCGATGGTCACGGCGGTTTGCCCATGCGCCCGAAATCGTTCGACGACCCGCTCCAATGAACCCAGCGAGTCTACCCCGATCTTGAGAAAAAAGCAGTCGTCCCCGGTCACGTGATGACATTCAAGAACATCGGGTAAATCCGCCGCCAGGGCCGCGACGGCGCGATATTTTTCACCAGGGCATGTCAATCGAAGGAATGCGGTGATGGGGAGTCCGATCCGCTCGCGCATGATCACGGCTTGATACCGGTTCAGCACACCGCTTTCCTCGAGCCGCCGCACCCGTTCCGCAACTGCCGGTTGGGACAGACCGACTTCGCGCGCCAAGGCGCTGAAGGAAAGCCGGGCGTCCCGCTGCAAGGCGCCGATCAAGGCTCGATTATGTGTGTCCATTAGGGTTTCGGATTTCAAAGTAATAGTGACAAACTATTTCTGTGCTAAAGGAAGATACGAAAAAATATTAAAATAATAAATAAAAAATAGAAATATATTTAATTTTGAAAATGTTCTAATTGATATGGTTTTCAAGTTCAATGCAGCGGCGCGAATGGATTGATATTCATACGCGAGGCTGGCGACAGGTAGCGCAAAAGATTAATCTCTGCGCCAGTTCACTGGGAGGCCCAAGGTGTTTTATACCGAAGCTCTAATCGACAGGATGTCTGAGAAGCGGTCCGATGTTGATTTTATCGCTGCGCAATTGGCAAACCCGGAAACTGTCTTGTTGCCAGTATGGCGCGGTCAGAACTTGATCGACGAATCCGCCAATTCACCGCAAGCGGGCGGATTGACCATCGCCGAGGCGGGGAGCCTTTTGGACGATGGTCCCGACTTGGTGTTTTTGGGTAAAACAGATGAACGCGCTTATTTTGCGGTCGATGTGTCGCGCTATGACGAGCCGGTCGGCGTCCCGGAACTGACCGAGCGCGGCCACTTTCGTAATTTGCGCGATGTGGGATCCGCCATGGGTCAATCGGACGGCGCTATGTTGGCTTTCGGGCGCGGCATTTTCGCGTGGCACGAGACGCATGGATTTTGTCCCCGTTGTGGTGCGCCAAGCGAGTTGCGTGACGGTGGGCATCGCCGCCAGTGCTCCAGCTGTGAGGCCTCGCAATATCCCCGTGTGGATCCGGCGGTGATCATGTTGGTGCGGCGTGGCGATGAATGCCTGTTGGGTCACAATAGTCGTCGGCCCGCGAAATGGTTCTCCTGCTTCGCCGGATTTGTCGAAATCGGCGAGACACTGGAAGAAGCGGTTGCGCGCGAAGTTGAGGAAGAAGCAGGTGTGAAGACGACCACGGTAAAATATTTCGCCTCGCAACCTTGGCCGTTCCCATCCAGTTTGATGCTGGGATATTTTGCCGATTGCCCCGAAGGTGTCTCGACGCCGGATATGACAGAAATCATCGAGACCCGTTGGTTCACCAAGGATGAAATCCGCAATATCGATAAGACTGAATTCCGCTTGCCGCCGGCGGATTCGATGGCGCGCCAACTGATGGCCGCGTGGGTCGACGGCCGCGACTGACTGTTCGCCGCGCCGTGGCGCATTAGGTTGAGACTCAATATTTCTCAACCGATTGCAGGAGGCACCACATGAGCGGCGGCACACAAAATCTATCTAAATTCGAGGTCGACGGGCATGTGGCGCAGATCACGTTGAACCGGCCCGAAGCCATGAACTCGCTGAACCCGGAACTGCGCTGGGAACTCTCACATCATTTCGACGAGGTTGAGCGGAACGACGATATCTGGGTCGCGGTCGTCACTGGTGCGGGTGAGCGGGCCTTCTGCGCCGGAGCTGATTTGAAACATCGCGCCCGCGAGCGCGAGGCCGACGATGCCCAGCGCACCCATTGGGAGCGGCTGGCGGGAGAGTCGAAAAGCCTGATCGAACGTTGGCATTTCCCAAAACCGATTATCGCGCGGGTCAACGGCTTTGCCTTGGGCGGCGGGCTCGAGCAGGCCTTGGCCTGCGATATCATCATCGCTGCCGATCACGCCGAATTCGGTCTGCCGGAGCCGCGCCGGGGTTTGATCGCGGGCTCTGCCGGTGTCCACCGTCTGCCGCGCCAGATCGGCCTTAAGGTTGCAATGGGATATATGCTGACGGGACGGCACATGTCGGCGCAGCGTGCATACGAATTGGGGTTGGTGAACGAAGTGGTGCCGCTTGAGAAACTGGACGAGACGGTGGACGAATGGGTCGCCGATATCCTGCGCTGTGCGCCACTCGCCGTCCGCGCCACCAAGGAAGCGACGATGAAAGGTTTGGATCATCCTTTGGCCCAAGCCTATTACACCTTGAATGACGGCGAGCGTCGGCGGCGGTTGTCGGAAGACGCGCTGGAAGGTCCCCGCGCCTTTGCCGAGAAGCGGGCGCCGAATTGGAAGGGGAGTTAGGTCTTACACTTGGCTCGAATTTCTTCGACTCCGGCGATCAATGCCTGCTGATAGACCCAGAGGTCACCGGAGTAGCACAGCAAGTCGTAGCCTTGCTTGTGCAAGGCGATGGTCTCCTCGGGTGTTCCGGCCAATCGGCCGAACGCCTTGTTGTGCTTGCGCGCCGCCCGCTTGACCTTTGCGGACGCCTTTTTGAATTCCGGGTGGTCGAATTCGCCGGGAATGCCGAGCGAGCAACTGAGATCGAAATGTCCGATCCAAAGGCAATCGAGGCCCTTCGTGGCGGCGATGGCATCTACGTTGCGCAACCCGTCTTGCGTCTCGATCAGTGCGGCGAAGGCGGTTCGGTTGTTCGCCGCCGCCAAGCCTTTCGACGTATCGCCCGGGATATATCTGTCATGTGCGATGTTCAATGCGACACCGCGCTTCCCCATCGGGGGATACTTCATGCTAGCGACAATATGCTCGGCCTCTTCGGCGGAGCCGACCATCGGCATCACCAGCCCGTCCGCACCGACATCCAAGACCCGTGCAATATGATGATAGGCGTTGGAGGGGGGGCGTACCATGACGGGCAGGTTGCCGGCCCGGAAACCGGTAATGGCGCGTTTGACGTCGCCGATACCGAATCCGGAATGTTCCATATCCATGAAGATGAAATCGATCCCGGCGGCGGCGATGATTTGACCGAGGCCGGGTGAGTTGAACTCAAACACGGAATGGCCGAGTTTCAGCTTCCGTGACGCGAGCATCCGTTTCAGATTGGGTATGGCCATCGATCAGACCGGCCGGTCGCCGCGCACAAGAATGCGGTATAGGTGGCGATGTTGGTTGTAGTCGTAGTCATGCCCTGCTTTGTGCATGGCGGCGCGGTTGTCGATCATCAACATGTCTCCAGGCTTCCATTCGTGCAGATACTCGAACTCGGGCCGAATTGCGGTCTCTAGCAATCCCTCCAGGAAATCTTGCGTATCCGGTGCGTTTAGCCCGGTAACCGTCTCAGTTTTGCTTTTATGAAACCAGATCGCCTTGGTGCCCGTATCTGGATGTGTGCGAACCAGCGGATGGACCATTGGCGGTTTTGTGGACGCTTTCTGTGCCGCCAAAATATCGGGATTGGCGATGTTAAAGCGGGCGCTGCTGATCAGTGTGTTTTCTGTTTTCATCCCGTCCAGTTGCGCGCGTTTTTCTGTTGGCAGTGCTTCGTAAGCCGTCCGGGTGTTGCAGACTGAGGTGCCGCCACCGCTATCCGGTAGCTCGACCGCATAAAGACAGGTGAACTTTGGTGGCCGTTCCTGGTTGGTATGATCGGTGTGCCAGGTAGCGTTGGCGCCGATCTTTGCCAATTGCCCGTCGCTGGCTTTCAAGCGGTTCGACAAGACGCTGACCAGGGGCTCACCCTCCGCCAGATAGAGCCGGTTCTGATCTTCCATCAATTCGCCGAACTGTTCCATGGCCACGCGATAATCCGTCGCGGTCAGATCTTGGTCGCGAATGACCAGAGCGACGTTCTCCACTAAGGCGTCATAAATTTGCTGACGGGTGGAGTCATCCAAGGGGTAGCGCAAGTCGACGCCGGTGACCTCGGCACCAACATGCGCCTTAATCTTAGTGATCCGCATCGACTGTTCTTCTGCCAGCGCGCTCATTGATCGGTTCCTTCCCGGATGATCTGCCTTGCTCTCGATGATTAACTTGGCAGCGGCTCAGCAATACGGCAAGTTTTGACCAAATTCGGCAGGACCTTGGTTATGCGGTTTTTAAGATTTTGGCAGTTGGATTTATATTCGCCTTGAACGCTGCCTGTAGCTCCCTCCCTACCAAAAGAGGGGATGAACATCACCCA
>CAXAGK010000016.1:0-20945 GCA_963968305.1 uncultured Rickettsiales bacterium
TGTGCGTCGGCAATGCCCTGGCGGATTAATTCCTTGGTTGCTTCGCCAGCCAATTCGTCGAGCGTGGTGTTGAGCGCCGCCATAGCGCCATCTTCGAGCGTCGTTTCCACCGCGCGCTCGCGCAACGCGCGGATATCGGCCAATCCCATGCCATAGGCCGAAAGTACACCGGCGAAGGGATGGGTCAGCACCTTGGTCATGCCCAAGGCATCTGCCACGAGGCACGCATGCTGCCCGCCCGCACCGCCGAAGCAGTTCAGCGTGTAACCGGTTACGTCGTAGCCGCGCTGGACGGAGATTTTCTTGATCGCGTTGGCCATGTTCTCGACGGCGATTTTGAGATATCCGTCGGCGACTTCGACCGGGGAGCGGTGATCGCCGGTGGCCTCATGAATATCGCGGGCGAGGGCATCGAACTTCTCGCGCACCACATCGGCGTCGAGAGGGGCGTCTTGGTTCGGGCCGAAGACATTGGGGAAGAAGTCGGGCTGTAGCTTGCCGAGCATGACATTGCAGTCAGTGACGGTCAGCGGGCCGCCCCGGCGATAGCAGGCCGGGCCGGGGTCGGCGCCCGCACTTTCGGGGCCGACCCGGTAACGTGAGCCGTCGAAGAAGCAGATCGAGCCACCACCGGCAGCGACGGTATGGATCATCATCATCGGCGCGCGCATGCGCACGCCGGCGACCAGTGTTTCGAAAGCGCGTTCGTATTCACCGTCATAATGCGCGACGTCGGTCGAGGTGCCGCCCATATCGAAGGATATGATGCGGTCGAACCCGGCCTGTTCCGCGGTCTCCACCGCGCCGACGATGCCGCCCGCCGGGCCAGACAGAATGGCGTCTTTTCCTTGGAAGAGCTGCGCGTCCGTCAGCCCGCCATTCGATTGCATGAACATCAACCGCGTGTTGCCCAACTCCGACGCGACCTGATCCACATAGCGGCGCAGCAAGGGCGAGAGATAAGCGTCGACGACCGTGGTATCGCCCCGGCTGACGAACTTCATCAGCGGACTCGTCTCGTAGCTCGTCGATACTTGGGTGAAGCCGATCTCGCGGGCGAGGTCGGCGACTGCCAGTTCGTGTTCCGGGAAGCGATAGCCGTGCATGAACACCACCGCAACGGCGCGGATCCCATCGTCATAGGCTTTCTGTAGTCGTGGGCGGGCCGTTTCCAGATTGAGGGAGGTTTCGACAGTGCCGTCGGCACGCACCCGTTCCTCGATCTCGACGACGCTTTCGTAGAGCATTTCCGGCAGCACGATCTTATTGGCGAACAGGTCGGGGCGCGCCTGATAGCCGATCCGCAATTGGTCACGAAACCCTTCCGTGGTGGCGAGTAGGGTGCGGTCGCCCTTGCGCTCTAACAAGGCGTTGGTGGCGACGGTCGTGCCCATTTTCACGGCGTCAATTTGACCCGCCGGGATGGGCGCGTCCTTGGCGATGCCGAGCAAATCACGGATGCCTTCGACGGCGGCATCTCGGTAGGCCTCGGGATTTTCCGACAGCAGCTTGTGAGTGATCAATTCACCGTCTGGTTTCTTCGCGACGACATCGGTGAAGGTGCCGCCTCGGTCGATCCAGAACTGCCACCCTGATTTCATTGCACCGTTGCCGTCCATTGTGTTTCTCCCCATTGATCGCGTCACGCCGGATATCCGTCGGGTTTCAGGAATGACGATATTGTTAGTTGTTAACCAAACATTGATAATTTATCGATAAAATATCAATGATTAAGAATCTCCTGGATTCTATTTTCGGACTTCCGGCATCGTGATAGATGGTGGCCACACCCGAGAATGGAGATCGAAATGCAGTGGACTCACGAGCACGACGAATTGCGGCGCACCGCGAAACGCATCGTCGACGAAGAGATCAACCCCCATGTCGACGAATGGGAGCGGATCGGCCAATTTCCCGCACATCACGTGATGAAACTGTTGGGAAATGCGGGCCTTATCGGCATTTCGCGTTCCAGTGACTATGGCGGGCTCGATCTCGACTATTCCTACGAAGTAGCGTGTTCGGAAGAAATGGGCGGCATTCAGGCCTATGGTGTCTCCACCGCGATTGGTGTGCAGACCAATATGTGCATTCCGGCACTTGCGAAATACGGCAGCGACGCCTTGCGCGCGGAATGGCTGACTCCCACGTTCGCGGGCGACCTGGTCGGCTGCATTGGCGTCTCGGAAGTGGGCTCCGGCTCTGACGTCGCCAATGTAAAAAGCGTCGCGCGCCGCGACGGCGATGACTATGTGATCAATGGCCAGAAAATGTGGATTTCCAGCGGCATGCAGGCGGACTGGATGTGCATGCTGGTGAATACCGGTGAGGAGAACGGCCCGCACCGCAACAAATCGCTGATCGTCGTGCCGCTAAACAGCAAGGGCATCACCCGAAACAAACTTGAGAAGCTCGGCCTGCATTCATCCGACACCGCGCAGATATTCTTCGACGATGTGCGCGTCCCCGCCGGTAACCTCATCGGCGAGGAGGGCCGGGGGTTTATCTATCAGATGGAACAGTTCCAAGAGGAACGTCTCTACGTGGTCGCTCGCTCTCTCGGCATTATGCAGGACGCGCTCGACACCACCATTGAGTACACCCGCGATCGGCAGGCATTTGGAAAAGCTGTCATCGACAACCAATTCGTCGCCTTCCGCATCGCGGAGATGCAGACAGAGGTCGAGGCCTTACGCGCCATGCTGCACATCGCCACCGAAAAATACGTCGCGGGCGAAGACGTCACCACCTTGGCATCGATGGCAAAATATAAGATGGGTCGTCTTGCGGAATGGATCCCAGGCGAATGTCTGCGGTTCTGGGGAGGCCAAGGCTTTATGCACGAGAACCGCATCAGCCGCACCTACCGCGACATGAAGGTCGGCGCCATCGGCGGCGGCTCTAACGAGATCATGCTGCAGATTATCGCGAAACGGATGAAACTGTCGGGTTCATAGTCATGCATGTCTTGATCGCGGGCGGCGGTATCGGCGGGTTGGCGGCGGCGCTTAGCCTGCATTAGGCCGGGATTAAGGTAACCGTATTTGAAGCGGTGCCGGAGATCCGACCCCTCGGCGTCGGCATCAATATGTTGCCCCATGCGGTGCGCGAGCTGACCGAACTTGGCCTTGCCGAGAAGTTGGAAGAGACCGGCATTCGGACCCGCGAGCTGGTCTATGCGAACCGTCACGGTCAGCAAATATGGCAGGAAGACCGGGGCGTCCACGCGGGCTACGATTGGCCACAATATTCAATCGCGCGCGGGGCACTGCAGATGATTCTGCTAGAGGTGGTCCGGAACTGGCTCGGCGACGGGCGCATTGTCTCCGATCATGAGTTAGTAGGTTTTTCGCAGAGCAACGACCAGGTAACAGCCCATTTCCACCGCCGCAGTACGGATGAGCGGCTCGACCCGGTGGTGTGCGACGTACTCATTGGCGCGGACGGGATGCATTCGGTCGTCCGTCACCATTTTTACCCGGATGAAGGTGATCCGATTTGGGATGAGCGGGTTCTGTGGCGCGCCACTACGGAAGGCGAGCCATTTCGTTCAGGGCGATCGATGGTCATGGCCGGGCACGAGGATCAGAAATTCGTCTGTTATCCCATCAGCCGCGAAGCCGAGAAACAAGGGCGGTCCCTGATCAATTGGATCGCAGAGCTGCGTATCCGCGACCGCGTGACATGGCGGCGCGAAGACTGGAACCGAACGACCGATGTCGCAGATTTCCTACCGGGCTTTGAGGATTGGGATTTCGGTTGGATTAAGGTGCCGGACATTATTCGCGGCGCCGAGACGGTCTACGAATATCCAATGGTTGACCGCGACCCCTTGGATAGATGGAGTTTCGAGCGCGTAACCCTCCTCGGCGATGCCGCTCATCCGATGTATCCCATCGGCTCCAATGGTGCCTCGCAGGCGATCATAGACGGCAGAATTCTGGCACTGAAACTGGCGATAATCGACGATCCGGTGGCCGCCCTTGAAGCCTATGAGGTGGAGCGCCGACCGCCGACCAACCAAATTGTACTCGCCAATCGCGGCAATGGTCCCGATCAGGTCATGCAATTCGCGGAGGAGCGCGCGCCGGGCGGCTTCGACGATCTATACGCCGTGATCCACCCGGACGAGCTTCGCGACATCGCGCAGCAATACAAGATGGTCGCCGGTTTTGATAAGGACGAGCTGAACCAGCGACCGTCCTTCGATCCGCCGGTCGAACGCTCTAACGTGCCATAAAAAGTTTCAATCGCATCGCCGACCGCACCCGCGTGGGTAACAGGTGCCATGTGACCCATGCCCGACAATGTTTGCCGTGAACTATTAGGCAGCGCGTCGGAGATGCGCTCGATGATCGGCGCTGCCGGGGGTGGGCCCATTTCAGTGCCCAGGAGGAATGTCAGCACTGATATCTGCGAAAAATCATCGCTGTTCAGATCATCGCAGGAAACCAGCGGTGCCTCTTCGACGATTTGCGGGATCACGGCCATCAACTCGGCACGGGCTTTCTCCGTCAGATCGTCCCAGTTCTGGCCGCTGACCCGTTCGGTAAAGACAGAGAGTCCATCTTCGAAGTTGCCCGCCGAGACTGCACCCGGGAAATCATTGATCATCGCGCGGTCGAAATCGATGGCGTCTTTGTCCGCGGCTTCGTCCAAGACGCCGAAGGCCATGGGCTCGATTAATACCAGGCTCTTCAGCTCAAAACGCGGCCGCCGTGCTAAGCGCAGCGCGATCAGGCCGCCCATGGAATGGCCAATCAGTTGTAGTTTCTCAATTTGGAGTGCCTAGAGGAACCGCTCGACCGCTTGCACGTGTCGGAAGGTGGCTGGGCATTTGGCGCAATCGAGCTTCGTGAACCCGTATCCGTCCAAATTCGGAATCAAGACGTGGTACCGGGATGCCAGGCTTTGTGCGAGACCAGTCATCGTCGCCGCGCCCGTCGCGGAAGCGTGTAAGATGACCACGGTCTCCTCAGCAGAGGGGTCGCCTGCCGATAGATACTCGACGGCGCCTGCTTTTACTTCGACCGAATGATTTTGCGCTTCGTTCATATCTTTAGCCGCGTCGCTGGTACTCTCGGTTTTGAAAAATATATCGCATACACAGGACATTAATTGATCGGCGGGCCAGAGAGAGCAACCCGCACGGACTTTCGCTCAAGGAGGGCGTGATGCGCAAGACGACGAAATTGAGAGAGATGATTGCTTCTGGCAAGACCATGTTGGTGCCGGGCGTCTATGACGGCCTGTCCGCACGCATCGCACAGGCGGCGGGCGCCACGTTGCTTTATGCGACCGGCGGCGGAATTGCGCGCAGTACCGGTATTCCGGATATGGGGCTGATCAACCCGGTGCAAATCACCGAACGGCTGGAGCAAATCGTCGACGCGGTTGACTTGCCGGTGATCGCCGATTTCGATACCGGCTATGGCAATGCCCTGAACGCCTTGCACACGTTGAAAGGGTTCGAGCGCGCCGGTGTCGCCGGGTTCCATATCGAGGACCAAGAATTTCCCAAACGCTGCGGCCACCTCGAAGGCAAGACCGTGGTGCCGGCCGAAGAATTGGCGATGAAGATACGCGCCATTAAGGACAATCAGACGGACCCGGATCTCGTCGTCATCGCACGGACCGACGCCCTCGCGATCGAGGGATATGACAGCGCGGTCGAGCGTATGCACAAATACATGGAAGCTGGAGCGGACGTCGCCTTTATCGAGGCACCTCGTACTATTGAGCAAATCGAACAGCTCGCAACCGATCTTCCCTATCCAAAACTCCTGAACATGTTCTGGGGCGGTAAGACGCCGGTGGTGGAAAAAGAGAAATTGGAAGCGTGGGGCTTCAACCTGGTAATCGCGCCGGGCGACATGCAGCGTGCCGCGATGCAGGCCATGAAGGATGCTGCCGAAGCGATTCTCAAGGAAGGTCACACGGAAACGCTGATGGGCCGCATGGCTTCTTTCGATGACCGCGAGGAGGCGATCAACACGGCGAAATACATGGAGCTCGATGCCCGCTACGCGGTTTAGGTGTAAATGACGTCAATCTATTTACGATTCCCGGTTGAAGCGTAGCGCAGAGCCGGGACCCAATGCGAATAGAGTAACTTCACGAAACTGGACCCCGGATCGCTGCGCGCCCGGGGAACAGCGAGGATAATTCGCGGCACAGAAAAGGGCTACACCATGACATCGCCATCCGATTTTGAAGCTGAATTTACCGTCAACGGTGATGCCGTCACCTATTACAGTCTCGCGCGTGCCGAAGCGACCGGGCTCGGTGACTTCTCGAGGTTGCCGAAATCTCTCAAGGTTTTGGCTGAGAACCTGTTGCGAAACATCGATAAACCCGCGGTCGGCGAGGAAGATCTTCGCGCCCTAGGTGGGTGGACGTCCGCACCGGAGATGGTTCGCGAAGTCGCCTATCATCCAGTCCGAATTTTGATGCCAGACATGTCGGGCGTGCCGCTCTTGGTCGATCTATCCGCCATGCGGGACGCGGTAAAACAGTTCGGCGGCGACCCGCAATCGATCAATCCGCGCCTGCCCATCGATTTCGTCATAGATCACTCGGTAAATGTGGATTTTCACGGTCAACCGGATGCCCTGCAGCGGAATATGGCGCTCGAATACGAACGCAACGGCGAGCGCTACCGCTTCGTTAAATGGGCCCAGAAGGTGTATGAAAATATCTCCGTCATTCCGCCGGGCATGGGGATTCTGCACCAAGTGAACGTGGAACATATCGCGCGTGTCGTCTGGTCCGACGAGGTTGACGGCCGGCGCCGCGCCTATCCGGACAGTATGCTCGGTATGGATAGTCATACGCCAATGATAAATGCGCTTAGTATTTTTGGTTGGGGGGTTGGCGGATTGGAAGCCGGGGCCGCGATGCTGGGGCAGGCAGTCTCCATGCTGATCCCAAATGTGGTCGGCGTGCGGCTCGTGGGAGCCTTGCCGGAAGGCACGACGACGACCGATGCGGTGCTGACCGTGACCGAACGTTTGCGGGCCCACGGCGTGGTCGGAAAGTTCGTTGAATATCACGGGCTGGGGCTCGAGCATTTGGCGCTAACCGACCGGGCGACGCTCGCCAATATGTCGCCGGAATATGGGGCGACGATGGGATTCTTCCCTATTGACCAACGGACGTTGGAATTCTTGGAGACCACCGGGCGCGAGGCGGATCAAATCGCCTTGGTGGAGGCCTATGCGAAGGAACAGGGTATGTGGCCGGGGGCGGAAGATCCGGTTTTCACGGAGACGGTGGAAATAGACCTCTCCGAGGTGGAGCCGTGCCTCGCGGGGCCGTTCCGCCCGAACCAGCGCACCCCGCTTGCGGCCGTGCCGAAAAGCTACTCCGACGCGATGATGGAAATGGGCCGGTCAATGACTGAAGCACAGGTGCCGGGCGAGGATTATACGCTCCGCGACGGAGCGGTTGTTCTGGCGGCGATCACCAGTTGCACCAATACATCGAACCCGGCGGTGATGATCGGAGCAGGATTGCTCGCCCGCAATGCGGTGCGCCGCGGGCTCCGCGCTAAGCCCTGGGTAAAGACGTCGCTCTCTCCGGGCTCCGCCGTGGTTGCCGATTATCTCACCAAAGCTGGATTGCAGGATGATCTGGATGCGCTGGGTTTTCACGTGACCGGATTCGGCTGCATGAGTTGCGGCGGGCTTTCGGGACCGCTGCCGGAACCGATCGCGGCGGCGATCCAGGACAACGATCTCGCTGTCGGCGCGGTGCTGTCCGGCAATCGGAATTTCGAGGGACGGGTGCACGCGCTCTGCCGGGTCAATTATCTGGCATCGCCGTTGTTGGTTGTCGCCTATGCATTGGCGGGACACCTCGAATGTGACATGACCGGCGACCCGCTCGGCGAGGACGAGAACGGTAATCCTGTGTATTTAAAGGATATCTGGCCGAGCCCGTCGGAAATCGACAGCGCAATTCGGGCCACCATCACGCCGGACCTGTATCGTACCCGCTATGCCACCGCGCGCGACGGCGATGCGAATTGGCAGGCATTACCGGTCGGCGACGGCGTGTTGTTCGATTGGCAAGCCGACAGCACCTATATCCAACCCCCGCCGCTGTTCGAAGGTTTCGCACCGACGCCGGGGGCGATCACCGATATTCGCGGTGCGCGCGCCTTAGCGATGGTCGGCGACATGACGACGACGGACCATATTTCGCCGGTCGGCGCCATTCCGGTCGATGTTCCGGCGGGCCAATATTTGCAAAGCCTTGGTGTAGCGCCCAAGGATTTCAACATTTACGGCTGCCGGCGCACCAATCACGAAGTCATGTTGCGTGGCACCTTCGCGAACATCCGCCTCAAGAACGAGATGGCGCCCGGCACCGAGGGCGGTTTCACGACCCATCAACCATCGGGTGACGTGATCACAATGTATGACGCAGCCATGCGCTACGCGGATGAAGGGACGCCCTTGGTCGTGATCGGCGGTGACGCCTATGGCACCGGATCGTCGC
Organism: uncultured Rickettsiales bacterium; assembly: GCA_963968305.1. Taxonomy (GTDB): domain Bacteria; phylum Pseudomonadota; class Alphaproteobacteria; order UBA8366; family UBA8366; genus UBA6544. The sequence continues at coordinate 8,503 of CAXAGK010000016.1, forward strand.
GGGACTGGGCGGCCAAGGGGACGAAGCTGTTGGGTGTCCGAGCGATTATTGCCGAGGATGTAGAGCGTATTCACCGCTCTAACCTGATCGGTATGGGCGTGTTACCGCTGCAATTCCCTGACGGAATGACTCGCCAGACGTTGAAGCTCGATGGCACGGAGAGTTTCGACCTGACGGGTCTTGCGGGCGGAATTACGGCGCGCATGGCCGTGCCGTGCCGCATTACCCGCGCTGACGGGTCGGTCACCGAGGTTGAATTGCGGTGCCGCCTCGATACCGATGTAGAGGTCGAGTACTACCGTCATGGCGGCATGTTGCATTATTGTTTGCGGGAAGCCCTCGAAGCCGCTTAATTTGCGCCCCCATGGAGCCTAGTATCGAAATACCCGTCGGATTACGGTCAATCCCTTGGTCCGACGACCGCCGCCGTGCCCACCTCGAAGAGACCATCGCCCGCGCGCCGGACCCTGACGCCATTTGGGTCTTCGGTTACGGATCGCTGATCTGGGACCCTCGGTTCGTACCGTTGGAGACACGTGACGCGACTTTGGAAGCGCATCGCCGCTCCTTTTGTTTCTGGACGACGATGGGTAGGGGCACGCCGGAACAACCGGGGCTCGGGCTCGCCATTGTGCCCGGTGGCGGACCAGTACAGGGGCTCGCGTACAGGCTCGACCCCGCTTCTATCGATGATGTATTGGAAGCGCTTTGGCTGCGTGAGATGCGTGCCGGCGTTTATCATGCGGAGTGGAAACGAATGGAAACGCCGGATGGAGACGTACATGCTATCGTGTATGTCGCTAACGACGATCATCCCAATTACGCTGGGGATATAGCGCTCGAGGATCAAGCGCGAATCATGGCGAAAGCCAAGGGTGAGAATGGCCGGAGTTATGAGTATCTCGGCAATCTGGTGAAAGAATTCCACCGCCTCAACATTGCGGACGAACACCACTGCGCACTCTACGATCGGATCATGGAAATCGTCGCTAGCCGCGATTAGCGTACGCGAATGTACGTTTGTGCGTACGCTTAGGCTTCCGCGAGTTTCGGGAGAGCCTCTGCAGACCCTTTCGACGGTAAATCTGTAATCAACATATGCGCTGCGACATGAGTGATGCAGAGGTCGGGCTTGGCCTGCCTCATTACCACTTGCGGGGTAATGCCGCAGGCCCAAAACACCGGGACTTCGCCGGGCTCGATGACCGGCGGGTCGCCATATTCAGGCTTCATGATGTCGTCGATACCGATGGCCGCCGGATCGCCGAAATGTACCGGGGAGCCGTGGGTTAGCGGGAAGCGGCTGGTGACTTCGACGGCGCGGATCGCATCGGCCGGTTTGAATGGCCGCATGGAGCAGACCATCCCACCTTCGAAGGGGCCGGATTTTGTGGTGGCGATATTCGTCTCGTAGGCCGGGACCTCGCACCCAAGATCGATATGGCGCAAGGGCAATCCGGCGGAGAGCAGAGCTTCCTCGAAGGAATAGGAGCATCCCAATACGAACGCGACGAAATCATCCTGCCAATAATCGCTGATATCCGTTACCTCTTCAATCGCTTCTCCATTACGGAAGACGCGGTATTTGGAGACATCCGTGCGTAGGTCGAAATCGTGGGCTAAGGTCGGTAAAGCGGTCGAGCCCGCTTCCGAGACCGCAACCAGCGGGCAGGGCTTTGGGTTGCGTTGGCAAAAGGTCGCGAAATCAAGCGCATACTTCGACGGCAAGATAGCGAGATTTCCCTGAATATATCCCATGGCGAGGCCGGTAGTGTCGCTGGTGTACTGCCCGGCGCGGATCAAACGCCGCAGTTCCGTCGGCGATAGGTCGCGCAGATTTCGCAGGTTTTGGACGTCGTTCATCAGTCTTCTCCCTTGCCGGAATTTCCGGTGCTATTCTCTGCCCTTAGGGGGCACGAGTCCACACACCCTCTGACGCGATTGTGAAAAGCTTTCCTTGTTCGGGCCGGGGCGAGACGCCAAAATCCCGCCCGATGAAATGGATGAAGCGTGTCAGCACCCTAATGATCTTCCTGTTCACGGGACCTCTGCTGGTACTTGGCGGAGGTGACGTGATGGGAAAGGCGTGGTGGGAAGCCTCTCGAGAATCGGCGGAATTGGCCCCTGATCCCCGTACGGTGCCGGAAGCCGTCGTGCAGGTCTATGCGGCGCGTGCCTTCAGCTGGCGTGGCGCTTTTGGCGTGCATACCTGGATTTCTGTCAAACCGAGCGGAGCGACGGACTTTACCGTCTATCATGTCATCGGTTGGCGGGTGCGCAACGGCGGCAACGCGGTAGTAATCGAGCGCGATATTCCCGACAGACTGTGGTTCGGCGCGGTGCCCGAAATCCTCACCGATATCCGGGGCCCCGGTGTCGATGCCGTGATCGCCAAGATCGATGCGGCGGCCCGCAGCTATCCCTATACCGACAGCTATACGGTTTATCCCGGGCCCAACAGCAACACGTTCATTGCCTGGATTGCGCGGCGCGTGCCGGAATTGAAACTTGATCTGCCACCAACCGCCATCGGCAAGGATTGGCTCGGCCCGGACGGACCCGTGGCCCGCGCGCCTAGCGGCACCGGCTATCAGTTGTCGTTGTTCGGTTTAGCGGGAATTCTGGTTGGCACGGAAGAAGGCATCGAAGTAAACGTCATTGGATTGAATTTCGGTGTCGATCCGATGGATTTGGCGATCCGCCTGCCGGGCATCGGCCGGATCAGTCTTCGCGATAACGCGAAGCCCCAAACCCTGGCCGCAACGGGACAAAGAAAATGACGCTGGAAAGGCGCATGAAATGAGTGTTTGGGGTAAAATCATCGGTGGCGTCGGCGGGTTGATGATCGGCGGACCGATCGGCGCCCTAATCGGCGCGGTCGCGGGCCATGCGGTTGATAAGGTGCGTTCGAATTCGGGCGAGCCGGAAGACGCGACCAAATCCGTCGCCTTCACCATCGCGACCATTGCGCTCGGCGCGAAGATGGCGAAGGCGGACGGCGTTGTCACCCGCGATGAGGTCGACGCCTTCAAAGGCGTCTTCCGGGTGCCGCCGGAGGACGTCAAGGACGTCTCCCGTGTCTTCGATCAAGCGCGTAAGGATAGTCGCGGTTTCGAGCCCTATGCCCGCCAAATCGCGGGAATGTTCGCCGATAATCCCGCCGTGCTCGAGGAATTGCTCTATTGTTTGACCCTGATCGCCCGTGCCGACGGTGTGATGCATCCGGAAGAGGTGAAATATTTGCGCTCGGTCGCGGATATTTTCGGTCTCGACGATCATGCCTTTGAGCGGATTACTGAGGTCTCCGGCGACTTGGATACATCCGATCCTTATAAGATTCTCGGCGTCTCCCGCGACATGACCAACGACGAGATCAAATCCGCCTACCGCTCCCTGGTGCGCGAAAACCACCCGGACAAACTGATCGCCGACGGTCTACCGGAAGAACTGATCGATATGGCGACGGAAAAGCTCGCCGCGATCAACGACGCCTTCGATAAGGTTTCGACCGAACGCGGGATCAAATAGCGCCGTGAGCACGCCCCTCACCATCGAGGATTATCCCTCGCCGAATTTTGACGCGCGCGAGGCTGGGACCCCTGTCGATATGCTGGTCATTCATTACACCGGCATGCTGAGCGGCGAGGAGGCCTTGGCCCGGCTCACCGATATCGAATGGGAGGTCAGCGCCCATTACATGATCGAGGAAGACGGCCGGGTTTTTCGCCTGGTCGCGGAGGAACACCGGGCCTGGCATGCGGGTGTTTCCTATTGGCGCGGGCACCGCAACATCAACGCGCGCTCCATCGGCATCGAGCTGGTGAACCCTGGCTATGACTTCGGCTACCGCCCCTTTCCCGAGGCGCAGATGTGGGCGCTGGAAATCCTCGCTACCGACATTTTATCTCGCTACCCGATCCCACCCCGCAACGTGGTTGGCCATTCCGACATAGCCCCCACCCGCAAGAACGATCCGGGTGAGCTGTTCGACTGGCGTAGCCTCGCCGATAAGGGCATCGGCCACTGGCCCGAACGCGCGACGCACGGCCCCGACAACATTATGGATGCGCTCTCCTTCATCGGCTACGACATCCAAGATTACGCCCTCGCCGTTGCCGCCTTCCAACGCCACTTCCGCCCGATGGAAGTCCACGGCGTCACCGACCCGGACACGCAGTGCTGGCTGCAAGGCACGGTCGAATTGTGCGAGCGAGCGGCGGGATAGTGCGCTTAAGTAACGAAGACGCCTCCTTCGGCAGACTCAGGCTTTAATTCCGGGTTCAGGCTTCGCCCACCCCGGAATGACAGGATGCGGTGATGTGTCTTCATTTCCAATGCGACCCCGACTCACACAAACCGTCATTCCGGGGCGCGTAGCGAACCCGGAATTATGGCCTGAGCGCCTCACGCACACCGCGCCCACAAATGTAACTCTCATGGCGTAACTGCTTTCGCAGTCCACCGTTTCGGCTGTATAATGATTTCGCGTCAGACGGCTGGATGACCGCGCCTTGCTATGGGAAACCTGCAAGGGGAGGAAAGTCCGGGCTCCACGGAAACACGGTGCCGGGTAACGCCCGGCGGGGGCGACCCCAGGGAAAGTGCAACAGAAAGCAAACCGCCAGTTCGTTGCAAAACCAACTGGTAAGGGTGAAAGGGTGCGGTAAGAGCGCACCGCGCGCCTGGAGACAGGGGCGGCACGGTAAACCCCACCGGGAGCAAGACCGAATAGGAAGGACCGGTGGCTTCGGACCACGGGTGCGTTTTCGCACCGTTCTTCGGGTAGGTCGCGCGAGGCGTCCGGCAACGGACGTCCCAGATGAATGGTCATCCATGGCTCGCAAGAGCAGGGACAGAACCCGGCTTACAGGCCGTCTGACGCTTTGTTCTATTACTTAAGATCCCCTCCCCATCCGTATGTATCCCATGATATCCCAAATAATCGCATTTGCGAACTAAACATGAACATTATGAGAACATAATAAGGCGATGTCCGCTTATTGAACTCATTCAAAAACTAGACCTAGTGTTTTGAAGTGAATACACCGCGATTCTTTGTTTATTTGATGAGAACATGTATTACTATTATTTACGCTACTCGATTATTATTTGTTTGCATTGACTTTCCATTTTATCCCATGTTATCCCATGTTATCCCAGAATAGCCCGGAGCGGGAATCCGCCTGGCCGTTTTGGACGGGGTTTAACGGAGACGAATTGGAAGTCATCCAATGGCGTTGTTTGCCGGCACATACGAGAACCGGATCGACCGTAAGGGGCGTGTATCCTTGCCGGCTGACTTCCGTGCCGAGTTGCCGATTGAGGGCAATCGCATCGTCTATGTCTATCCGTCACCACGCGGCGGCGCGCTCGAGGCCTGTGACCGGGCCTTCATGCAGCGCATGGCCGACAGTCTCGAACAATTCGATATGTTCTCCGACGAGGAAGATGATCTCGCGTCGATCATCGTCTCCGAAGCACGCCGCGTCGCCATCGACGGTGATGGCCGGGTGGTGCTGCCGCCGGAGTTGATCGACTTCGCCGGGATTGACGAGACGGTAACTTTCGTCGGCCGAGGTGCGCGTTTCCAAATTTGGGATCCGGCCGCCTTCACCGAGAACGCTGCCCAGGCGCGCGAACGGGCCAAAGGCCGGACCATGAAGTTGCTGCCGCCGGAGGGACGGGAATGACCCTCCAGCCGACAAATACGGGCCCGCACATTCCAGTCATGCTCGACGAAGTCTTGGATGGCTTGGCGCTACGGGACGGCGGGGCTTATGTGGACGGGACCTTCGGGGCCGGGGGATACTCGCGCGCCATTCTAGACGCTGCGGACACGACGCTTTGGGCCATCGACCGCGATCCGGACGCCATAGAGCGCGGCCAACCCCTAATAAAAGAATACGCGCCGCGCTTGGTCCTATTGCAGGGCCGCTTCGGCGAAATGGCCGATTTGTTGCGCACTGCCGGTGTTGAGAGGTTCGACGGTATCGTCCTTGACCTCGGCGTCTCCTCGCCACAAATCGACGAGGCCGAGCGTGGCTTCTCCTTCCGCTTCGACGGGCCGCTAGACATGCGGATGGATAAGCAAGGGCCGAGCGCCGCCGACGTGGTGAATTCCATGGAGGAGAGCGAACTCGCGCGTCTCATCAAACAACTGGGCGAGGAACGTCGCGCCCGCCGCGTCGCCCGCGCCATCGTCGAGGCCCGCACCACAGCACCGATCACTCGGACGTCCGAGTTGGCCGACATCGTGCGCCGCGCTGTGCCGCAAGGGAAATCCAAGATCGACCCCGCGACCCGCACCTTCATGGCCTTGCGCCTTCACGTGAACGCGGAGCTCGAAGAGCTCGACGCTGTTTTGCGCGCTGCCGAGGAAGTATTAGCACCGGGCGGTCGGCTGGTCGTTGTCTCGTTTCATTCGTTGGAGGACCGGCGGGTGAAGAATTTCATGCATGAGCGCGGTGGTGCCTTGCCGTCAGGCTCGCGCCACATGCCGCCGACCGAAGCGCGGCACGCACCCAGTTTCCGTTTGCTGAAACGGGGCACGGTGAAACCCGGTGATGCCGAGACATCACGTAATCCGCGCGCACGCTCGGCTCGGCTGCGTGCCGCAGAGCGCACGACCGAAGCACCGTGGCCCCCCGAGCGTCGGTTTGGGGAGTATGCGGCATGATGAAAATCTCCTTCATTGCTGTGTGGCTATTGTTGGCCGCGGGCGCGGTCGCCGCGATGTTCCACATTTCGTTTGAGGTCGAGAAGCTTGAGGCCCGCTTGCACGACACCAATCGCCAGATTGTGCGCGAGCAAGAAACCATCCACGTCTTGCAAGCCGAGTGGAGCTATCTCAATCGCCCGCAACGGCTCGAATCGCTGTCGAAGGAATTGCTGCCGAACCTAGTGCCGGTGGCATCCGCTCAGTTCATCACATTCGCGCGTTTGCCGAAGCGCGGCGAAGCGGGAGGTGCGATTGACGCGCCGTCCGTCGCACCGGCCCGGTTCACACCGGCGGCAAAACACGCCATGGGAGGTCGGCTCCAATGATCGAACGCATGAAACGCGCGCGCCGCGTGGCGCATCCCACACCTGCGGCTCAGCGTGGCCGCCGCCGTACGCACGTGCCGTGCCCCGCGGACAATAATATTGGCCCGGCCCGCGAAGCCATCGAGATGAGCCGTAAACGCCTGACCATCACCGGCGCGATCTTGACGCTGGCGTTCTGCGTGATTGGCCTGCGCTTGATCGATGTTTCGCTGATGCAGGCGGCGGTTGAGCCGCGTGTCGCCTTCGCGCCGAAAGCCGCCTCTCTGCAATTCTCGCGCGCCGATATTGTCGACCGCAACGGCATCTTGCTGGCCACCAGCCTGCCGACCGCGTCGCTCTATGCCGATCCCCGTCAGGTGCTGGACCCGGCCGTCGCGGCCAAACGCCTCGCGGAAACCCTGCCGGACTTGGACGAAAAGAAACTCGCGGCTCGACTTGCCTCGAAGCGCGCCTTCGTATGGATCAAGCGCGATCTGACGCCGCACCAAAAATGGGACGTCATCCGTCTTGGCCTACCGGGCATTGAGTTCCGCCGCGAAGAGACGCGTGTCTATCCGCAGGGAAGGCTGATGTCGCACGTGGTCGGCTATGTCGATGTGGATGAGAGGGGCATCGCCGGGGTCGAAAGCCGTTTCGAGGGTGAGCTGAAAAGCCGGACGAAACCGTTGGCGCTCTCCATCGATATGCGGATGCAGCACGCGCTCTGTAATGAGTTGTCCGCGGCGAAAGACGAGTTTGAGGCCCTGGGCGCCGCCGGTTTGGTACTGGACGCGCGCACCGGCGAAGTCGCTGCGATGTGCTCCTTGCCGGATTTCAATCCGAACACGCCGATGGCAACGAAGGGCAAGTCCCGTTTCAACCGAGTGGCGCTCGGTGTCTATGAGTTGGGTTCGGCCTTCAAGATTTTCACGACTGCGATGGCGCTCGACGCGGGGGTCGCCAGCCTCGAAGATCACTACGACGCCACTAAGCCGCTAAAGGTATCGCGCTTCACGATCCGCGACTACCACGCCAAGCGGCGCTGGCTCTCGGTCTCCGAGATTTTCATGTACTCCTCGAATATCGGTTCTGCCCGTCTCGCGTTGGAAGTTGGTAGCGAGGCGCAAAAGGTATTTCTCGGCGATATCGGATTGCTGACACCTTCCGAGATTGAACTGCCGGAAGTCGGGGCACCCATCGTGCCGAAAATCTGGCGGCCAATAAACACGATGACCATCGGTTTTGGCCACGGTATCGCGGTCAGCCCGCTGCAGATGGCGGCGGGTGTGGCGGCGATGGTCAATGGCGGCGTCTATCGCCAACCGACGCTGATAAAACGCGCGCCGGGGCAGATCGTGCTGGAGAAGCAGGTCATTTCCGAGCGGACGTCGAAGAAGATGCGTAAGCTGATGCGGCTCGTTGTAGAGGAAGGCACCGGCGGCCGCGCCGACGCACCTGGATATCTCGTTGGCGGCAAGACCGGGACGGCGGAGAAAAGCGGGTCAGGCGGCTATCGCCGCAAGGCATTATTATCATCTTTCGTTGGAACATTCCCGGCCGATGACCCGCGGTATGTGGTCTTTGCCCTGCTGGATGAACCCAAGGGCAACAAGAAAACACATGGATACGCGACCGGCGGCTGGGTCGCCGCGCCGATCGTCGGGCGGGTCGTCCGCCGGATCGGACCGATCGCCGGTATCCGGCCATATGAAAACGAAGTGCCACCGATTCGCCGTGATTTGGCCATGGATCGGACTCCCGGGGCACGCACACTTGCGTCTTACTGAGCTACTGAATGGAGCTGACTTGAACCAAGCCACGGTTCTGGACGACGTAACGATCACAGGGTTGACCGCGGATAGCCGTTCGGTCAGACCGGGATACCTTTTTGCCGCAATTCCGGGAACACAGCGCGACGGACGAGACTATATTGACGCGGCTGTTCGCGCTGGTGCGGCGGCGGTTTTGGCCCCGCCGGACGTGACGGAAGAGCGCGTCTCCCCTGGTATTTCCCTCATCACCGCGGATAATCCGCGCCGCAGCCTGGCCCGTATGGCGGCCGCCTTCTACGGCAATAAGCCCGAAACCATAACCGCCGTGACTGGCACCAACGGCAAGACTTCGGTCGCCTCCTTTGCGCGCCAAATTTGGAACGCGATGGGTCAGAAGGCCGCGAGCCTCGGTACCCTCGGCCTTGTGGGGCCGGGATTGGAAACCTCGGGCGGCTTGACCACGCCGGATGCGGTCGAACTGCACCGTCAACTTCATGAAATGGCCGAGGCCGGGTTCCAGAGCGTAGCGCTCGAAGCATCGAGCCATGGTCTCGATCAATTCCGCCTCGAAGGCGTGCCGATCCGTGCCGCCGCCTTTACGAATTTGACCCGCGATCATCTCGATTATCACGGCTCGATGAAGGAATACCGCGCCGCCAAGATGCGGTTGTTCCACGATTTACTCATTCCCGGTGGCGCCATGGTCGTCAATGCGGAGACGCCGGAATACCCGGCCTTGATGCATTTAGCACGCGAGCGCGGGTTTGAGCTGCTCTCCTACGGGCTCGCCAAGGGCGATATCAAATGCCAGACCATGGAGCCGACTGAGGATGGTTGGCAATTGGTCTTGGATGTGCTCGGCACCGAACAAGTGGTGGCCTTTCCATTGATGGGATCGTTCCAAATAGAAAATGCGCTGGCGGCGTTGGGCCTCGTGATTGCATGTGGCGGCAAATACGCCAAAGCTTGCGCCGCATTGGAAGTTTTGGAGGGCGTGCCGGGTCGAATGGAGACCGTCTCGCGCCTGCCGTCAGGTGCGCGGATCATTGTTGATTACGCACACACGCCAGATGCGCTGCAAACCGTATTGGCCGCCGTCCGCCCGCATGTGGGGCGACGTTTGACCGTCGTCTTCGGATGCGGCGGCGACCGAGATAAGGGCAAGCGCCCGGAGATGGGCGCGGTCGCGGCGGGATTATCCGACGGTGTCGTTGTCACTGACGACAACCCGCGCCATGAAGACCCAGGCACCATCCGCAAGGAAATCTCGGCGGCGTGCCCCGGCTGCGTCGAAGTCGCGGGAAGATACGATGCAATCCGCGTCGCCACGTCCGAGCTGTCGGAAGGCGATATTCTGATCGTTGCCGGCAAAGGACACGAGACCGGGCAGGTCGTCGGTGATGAAGTGATCCCATTCTCGGACGCCGAAGTCGTGCGCAAATGCGCGCGTGAGGTCGCCCGATGACCGCGTATTTTGACATCTCGCTGGGAGGGCCCGATGCTCTATAACCTCCTGGTTCCGCTCGCCGACGAATACATCGTCTTCAACCTTTTCCGCTATCTGACCTTCCGCACCGGCGGCGCCATCATGACCGCGCTGCTGGTGAGCTTCGTTTTCGGCCCCACCATCATCAGTTGGCTGAAAACCGCGCAGAACGGCAATACACCAGTGCGCGAGGACGTTCCCGAAGGGCATTTAAAGAAGATTGGCACTCCGACGATGGGCGGGTTCCTCATCCTGCTGGCCATCTCGGTCAGCACCTTGTTGTGGGCTGATTTGCGCAACGGTTATGTATGGGTTGTCTTGCTCGTCACCATGGGCTTTGGGGCGGTTGGCTTCGCGGATGATTATCTCAAACTGACCGGCCATCGCTGGAAGGGACTGCCCGGCCGCCTGAAGCTGTTGTTTGAGGTTTTGATCGCCTTGGTCGCGGCCTACTGGGTCATGATGATTACCCCGGCACCGCTCGCTGACGGCCTCGCTATTCCTTTCTTCAAGAACGTATTGCTTAATCTTGGTTGGTTCTTCATTCCCTGCGCCGTCTTCGTCATGGTGGGCGCTTCGAACGCGGTTAATCTGACCGACGGCCTCGATGGTCTCGCAATTGTGCCGGTGATGATCGCCGCCGCCTGTTTCGGGTTCATCGCTTATCTGGTCGGCAACAGCGTTTATTCGGGCTATCTGCAACTCAACTACGTGCTCGGCGTTGGCGAATTGGCAGTCTTCTGCGGTGCCTTGGTCGGCGCGAGTCTTGGTTTTCTTTGGTATAATGCGCCCCCCGCGATGGTCTTCATGGGCGATACCGGCTCGCTGTCCGTCGGCGGCGCACTCGGCGCCATCAGCGTCGTCACGAAGCATGAGGTCGTGCTGGCGATTATCGGCGGTCTCTTCGTCCTCGAGACGGCGTCCGTCATTGTGCAAGTGGCGTCCTTTAAGTTGACCGGCAAGCGGGTTTTTGCGATGGCGCCGCTGCACCATCACTTCGAGAAGAAGGGATGGGCGGAGTCGACCATCGTCATTCGATTCTGGGTAATCGCGTCGATCCTGGCCTTGATCGGCATGTCGACGTTGAAGTTGAGGTGATGGGATGATCGACCTCAGCATCTTTAAGGGAAAACGGCTCGCGGTTATGGGCCTGGGCTTGTCCGGTCTTGTCGCTGGTGAGGCGCTATGCGCGGGCGGTGCTGAGGTTCTGGCCTGGGATGACAACGCGGATCGCCGTGCCGCCGCCGAAGCGCGTGGCATTCCGGTCGCATCCTTGCGCGATATTGATTGGTCGATGGTCGAGGTGCTGATTTTGAGCCCCGGCATTCCACACACATATCCGCAGCCGAACCCCGTGGCGCAAGCGGCGAAGGACGCGGGTGTCGAGATTGTTGGAGATATCGAGCTGTTGGTGCGGGCCCGGCCCGAAGCTCGTTATATTGGTATTACCGGCACGAACGGAAAATCGACCACGACCGCCTTGATCGGTCATATCTTGGAGACGGTCGGCATGCCGTCCGCCGTTGGCGGTAATCTTGGTTTGCCGGCACTCTCTCTGGACGCGTTGGAGCCAAGCGGCGTTTACGTTCTCGAGATGTCGTCTTATCAGCTCGAGCTGACACCTTCGGTACAGTTCGACGTCGCCATCCTGTTGAACATTAGCCCGGATCATCTGGACCGCCACGGCGGGATGGACGGATACATTGCGGCCAAGCGGCGCATTTTCGAACAGCAATCGGCAGGCAGTACGGCCATCATCGGGATCGACGATGCCGATGCGAAGGGATTGTTTGACCGGCTGATAGCGGATCGGGAACAGGGCGTCGTGCCGATTTCATCGGAAATCACGGTCGATGGTGGCGTCTACGCATCGGGTCCATTTCTGATCGACGCGACGGGCGGTACTTCCGAGATGGTTCGCTCGCTTGACGGAATAGAGACCTTGCCGGGCGGCCATAATGCACAGAACGCCGCCGCCGCTTATGCCGCCGCGCGCGCCATTGGAATTCCCGCGGCCGCGATTGCCGCTGCTCTCGAAACATATCCGGGACTCCCGCACCGTCAACAATTGGCGGCGGTGATCGATGGTGTCCGTTATGTCAACGACAGCAAGGCGACGAACCCGGAAGCGGCGGCGAAGGCGCTGTCCAGCTATCAAGATA
>CAXAGK010000017.1:0-20258 GCA_963968305.1 uncultured Rickettsiales bacterium
TGGCGCGGCAGAATGTGCATCCGGAGATACCGGAAATCTTTATGGTCTCCAACATCCCGCCTGCCGACAAAGTACCGCCACCGCCACCGGAGCCACTGTTGAACGCGGTTGGCTCCCTGCCGACGCGCTTTCCCCATCGCCGTGGTTGGCACACGGATCAGAGCTACCGCCGCCCGCCACCGGACGTCTCGTTGTTCTATTGCGTTGTCGCCGCGCCGAAGGGACAAGCGCAAACCCTATATGCCGACGGCATCGGTGCCTATGAAGCGCTCTCTGCCGATATGAAGACCCGCGTTGCAAACTTGGTCGGTATTCACGCTAAACCAGGCGTTGGCCGGGGCGAGGTCGCGGTCCGCGCGGGTGCGGCACCGATGGACCTTGGACCCGGCGATCTACCGCAGCGCCAGCCGGTGGTTAGGATCCATCCGGAGACCGGAGCCAAGTCGCTCTACCTCTGCGAGGCAGGCCAGATGGACTGGATCGATGGTCCCTTCGTCGGCATGGAGACGGGCCCGGACGGCGCGGGTGCCAAGCTACTGTATGAATTGATGTCGCACTTCACGCGGGACGACTTCGTCTTCGCCCACGAATGGGACGAAGGTGATCTGGTGATCTACGACAACCGAACCTTGATCCACGCTGCGACCTGGTTCGACGCCGAGAAACATCAGCGCCTGATGTGGCGCACGACGGTCAGCGGCAATCCCGGCGCCGAATACGCCGGTGAAGCGAAGAGCTGGCTGGCGGCTTAGGGTGGGGGCGGCGCGCCGTTACCCGAGGTAGCGCGGCAGCTGCTCCAAAAAGACGTCCACGTCTTCCTGAGAGGTGAATAGGTGTGCGGACACCCGCATTCTGCCGTTGTCGCCCCAAACATAAATACCGTCAGCCTCGGCCTTTGCGACAAAGGTCCTTGGGTCCTCGTAGACAAAAGCAGCGTTGCCCGCTTGCTCGCCAGGCGCTGATGGGGTCATGACCTCAAGGCCGTTGGCTTCCATACCTGCGATCATTTGGCGGCAGAGGCCTTGGGCATGATCGGCGATGGCCTTCATCCCGAACTCAGCCAAGTAGTCGAGCGACTCTCGTAAAAGATACGCACCGAGATGACCCGCGTTGCCGAACTCGGCCCGCTGTGCGCCGAGCTTGCGGTGGAATTCATCGGCTCGGCCACCGGCGCTCGCGGCCGCCCAGCCGACGCCGAAGGGGATAAAATCGGGACGCCGGTGCTGGTTCCATGCGAAGACGCCTTCGTGGATACCGAGTGCGAATTTGTAGCACGAGCTGACGGTGAAATCTGCGAGGTCGCCGCGCACCGGGACAACGCCCAAAGCGTGGCTGGCGTCGAGCAATAGAATTGTCGGCGTGTCTTCCAATGCCGCCGATAGCGGGGCAATGTCGATGAGCTGCCCGGTCATCGCGTTTACCTGGCTAATATAGAGTGCCCGTGTCCGCGCGTCGCAGGCTGTGATTAGGTCGTCGGTCTCGATGCGCCATTGTCGTGCCGGGACCGTGCGCATCTCCACGCCCTTGCCCACTAGACTGGCGAGCGCGTAACGGCCTGATGCATAGTCGCGCTCGGAGACGACGACATTGTCGCCTTCCCGCCACTCGATGCTGGAGAGCACCTTGACGACGCCTTCCGACGCATTGCCGATCAGCGCGATATCTGCGGCGGTGAGCCCCATCATTGGGGCCAGTTGCGCCCGGACCGTATCGACCACGCGCCAGTGGTTCTCGTACCCGTCCATGCCGCGCGCCTTATCGACGGCGAAGGACTCAAAGGCATCGCGGTGGCGGGTGAGCAACGGTGGCTCGCCGCCGGTGGCCATGTGAATTTTATCTTCTAGGCCGATGAAGTCGCTTCTCAGCGCGGGCAGTGCTCGGGTCATAAGATCAATTCCGGAATGCGTAAGCGAATTTCAACGAGAAATGTTGTGTGCTGGATCGCCGCCCTATCGTAGCATCGGTTTTGCTGGAATCGAAATGCTTGAGAGGCGGCCATGTTCAGAATCGTTGCGTAATGTCTGTTCCTCATATTACTGCCGGGTTCGGTTGTGGCGGATGCCTTCCGTATCGAATTCCTTGGCGCGAGTACCGCCGCACTCGCGAATCCACACGACATCAAGCTCTCTCCGGACGGCAAGCAGCTCTTCGTTTCCGACGTCGACAACGATCGTGTAGCGATTCTCGATGCGGACAATCTGGTGCTTCTAGGTATTTTTCGGCGCAGATCATCAGGATGGGCCCCACGATGTGGATTTCGACCGGGATGGACGTCTCTACGCCGCCGATACCCATAACGGTCGGGTGACGATCTACGAGATGTCGGGCACCAGTGGTCGTATCGTCGGTGAATTGTCCGAGCGCATTCGCAAACCCGAAGGTGTACTCGTTCACCTTAACGGTCGCATCTATGTGGGTGCTGCTTGGTCCGACAATCTTGCGGTCTACAAGAACGGTAAGGTCGTCCAGGAGATGAAGGGTCTGTCCGCGCCGCATGACGTGGGGCTGGCGCCATCGGGCGACATCTGGCTCGCGGATGCGGGTAACAACCGGATGCTGCTGACGCCGGACCTGAATATCCGCCAGGAACTGAGCGGCGCACCCTATAATTTTCGCGGCCCTCGCTATCAGGATGTGATGCCGGATGGCACCTTGATCGTCGCCGATAAGAACACCCACAGCGTTAAGATAATTGGCCCGGACGGCACTTTGCTCCACGTCATTGGAACGGGCCGCGCCGGGAAAGGCCCCGGACGATTCGCGACACCCGAGGGCGCGGAGCTGCGCGGTGATACGCTTTGGATTTTCGATTCCGGCAAC
Source organism: uncultured Rickettsiales bacterium (assembly GCA_963968305.1). GTDB lineage: Bacteria > Pseudomonadota > Alphaproteobacteria > UBA8366 > UBA8366 > UBA6544. Next base: position 2,821 of record CAXAGK010000017.1, read on the forward strand.
GATCGGATCGTGAAATATAGAATAACCCGGCAATGATTGGAGACGCCTAATGCCCGCTATTGAGTACTTTTATTCCGCCCATTCCGGCTACGCCTATATCGGCTCCAAAATGTTAATGGAGATTGCCGCTGAAGACGGGTGGTGGATCGATCACCGACCGATGGATTTGCGCCGCGTCGTGGCGACCACCGGGCCAGGGCCGACCAATAGCCTGACGCCGGAACGCAGTGTCTATTTCTCCGGCCGCGAGATCGAACGCTGGTCGGAAGCCCGGGGCATCGAAATTTTGGGCCACCGGCCGACCCATCACGACAACGGTATTTCGCGTTCGAACTGCATATTGATCGCGGGCCTGCTGGAAGGGTTTGATATTGATGCTTTGGCGCATCGCCTGTTGGAAGGGCATTGGCGCGATGATGCCGATCTCGACGATCCGGGAACGCTGTCGGCCCTGGCGAAAGAAGTTGGGATCGATGCGTCTCTGCTGCTGGCAGCGGCGAGCTCACCTGAAGTGCGCGCCATCTACGATGCGAATACGGCGGAGGCGATTGAGCGGTCTGTGTTCGGGTCGCCAACGTATTTTGTCGACGGCGATATGTTTTATGGACAGGATCATCTGGAGCTCGTGGCCCGGGCCATGAAGGCACCTTTTTCGGGCGACTGGCCGCGCCCCGCAACACAATAGGAGTTGGTTCATGGGAGAGTATAAGCGCGTCAATGTCAGCTCGGGGCGTCCGTTGGAGCCGTTGGCGAACTATTCTCGCGCCCTGCGGTGCGGTGACATGGTGTTGCAATCCGGCACAACGGCCATCGATACCGAAGGCAACATCATCGGCGAAAACGATATTGGCGCCCAGGTCGACGCCATCGTCGAGATTGCGCGCGAGACGATGGGGCAGGCGGGCGGGACGCTCGACGACGTGGTTCGCACCCGAATTTATGTCACCGATGTCAATATGGCCGACGACGCCATGCGCGCTTTCGGCAAGCATTTCCGCGACATTCGGCCCGCTGCGACATTGGTGGAAATCGCTCGATTGGCACGGCCGACGCAATTGATCGAAATTGAATTCGATGCGGTCGACGGGGCCAAGGACAACGCACGTCGCATCTCGTCGGGTCGTCCGTTGGAGGAGCAATACGGTTATTCGCGCGCTGTGCGGATGGACGACACCGTCTATGTCAGTGGCACCACCGCACGCGATTCTGACGGCAATTTAGTCGCGCCCGGCGACCAATACCGCCAAGCACGAGTCTGTTTTGAGATCATCGAAGCTGCGCTGGAGGAAGCCGGCGCCCCCCTTGCCGATATGGTCTATACCAAGACGTTCGTCACCGACATGGCGAAGTCCGGCGACCAACGCCGTGCAAAGTTGGAAGTCTTGGGTGACATCCGGCCGACCGGCACATTGCTTGGAATTCCGGCTCTAATCGGTGAGCCCACGACCATCGAAATTGAAGCCGAGGCAATAATCGGCGCGTCTGGGTCTCGCCGCGATTTCTATACCGCGAACGAACGCGAGAAGGCGCGCGGCTACGCTCGTGCTGTTGCCGTCGGTAATGTGGTGCATGTGTCGGGCTGTACGTCGGTAGACGCCGACGGAGCGGTGCAGGCACCGGGCGACTGGGCGGCGCAATTCGATCTGTGCCACGAAGGTATCGCCCAGGCGTTGGAGATGGCGGGCGCAAGCTTGGACGATGTCGTGCGCCGCCGTAGCTTCACGATTGCCTCCGCTGAGCAAAACCGTCTCTACGGAGAAGGCCCCGGTTGGTTCAAAGACAGCCGTCCGGTCTCGATGGGGTGTCGGATCGATTCCCTGGCCGACCCGGCGATGCTGGTCGAAGTAGATGCCGTCGCGGTCATCGGCGCACATGCGGACATCGAATGGCTGGGGCCAAAGTAGGGAATAGGCATTCCGGGAGCGGCGTGGCCTGAGAGTCGCGAATATTTCTTCGCAGAGAAATTGGCGCTCCCTCGCGACTTGGCCCCGGCTGGTTGCGGCGGTATTCTGGCCGCGCCTTTCCACCAGCGACGGTCGACAATGTACAAGCACTCCGAATTCGCCAACCTTTTCATCGTCGATCATCCTTTGGTACAGCATAAGCTCACTCTGATGCGGCGCGCCGAGACACCGACCAGCCTGTTCCGGCAGTTGTTGAAGGAGGTTAGCCTGTTGATGGCCTATGAGCTGACCCAGCCTTTGCCAATGACGACCGACAAAATCGAAACCCCCGTGGCGCCGATGGAGGCGCCGGTACTGGCGGGTCGGAAACCGGCCATCGTCTCGATCCTGCGGGCCGGATTGGGGATGGCGGAAGGATTGCGCGAGCTGCTGCCCTCGGCGCGGGAAGGGCATATCGGTCTTTACCGCGATCGGGAAACGAAACGCCCGGTGGATTACTACGCCAAATTACCGGAGCCGGCGGGCCGATTGTTCATCCTCACTGACCCGATGTTGGCAACCGGGTATTCGGCGGCCCATGCCATCGATGTCTTGCACAAGCACGGGGTCTCCAATCAGAACATTCGTTTTATGGCGCTTGTGGTGGCCCCCGAGGGCATTCGCGTGGTCGAGGAATCGCATCCGGGCGTGCATGTCTATGCGGCGGCGCTCGATGAGAAGCTCGACGAGAACGCCTATATTGTGCCGGGAATGGGTGATGCTGGAGATCGTCTCTTCGGCACGAAATAATAATCAGGAGAGTGCACATGTGGCCCGATAGTCGATTGACCGATCTGCTCGGCATGGAATTGCCGATCGTCCAAGCACCGATGGCGGGCGCCAACGGCTCGGCAATGGCCGCCGCTGTTTGCGAGGCGGGCGGCGTCGGCTCTCTGCCATGCGCGATGATTGGCGGCGACAAGATACGCGCTGAAATCGGCGTCATTCGTCAACGGTCTTCCGGGCCGTTGAACGTGAATTTCTTCTGCCATACGCCGCCGAAGCCCGATCCGGAAAAAGCTGCGTCCTGGAAGGCGCGCCTGCGCGAGTACTATATCGAATTTGGAATCGATCTCGATGCGGAAACGCCCGCGGTTAGCCGCGCGCCTTTCGACGAGGAAACTTGCGGAATTGTCGAGGATTTGAAGCCCGAGGTCGTCAGTTTCCATTTTGGTTTACCTGAAAAAGCCTTGTTGGAGCGGGTGAAATCCGCCGGGTGTAAAGTATTGAGCTCCGCGACGACGGTGGCTGAGGCGGAATGGCTCGCGGCGCGCGGTTGCGACGCCATTATCGCGCAAGGTTACGAGGCCGGCGGCCACCGAGGGATATTCTTGAACGAGGATATTTTTGCGCAACCAGGGACGATGGCGTTGGTGCCACAAGTGGTCGATGCGGTCGACGTGCCGGTCATCGCTGCAGGCGGCATCGCGGATGGACGCGGGATCGCGGCGGCTTATGCACTGGGTGCGTCCGGCGTGCAAATCGGCACGGCCTATCTTTTCACGCAGGAATCCTTGGTCAGCAATATTCACCGCAAAGCGTTGGGCGATGCGAGAGACGACCAAACAGCGCTGACAAATCTGTTCACTGGCCGACCGGCGCGCGGCATTCTGAATCGGGTCATGCGCGATGTCGGTCCGCTCTCCACTGAACCAACTGCGTTCCCAACCGCGGGTGGCGCTTTGGCCCCATTGAAAGCCGCGGCCGAGGCTACGAGCTCTGGGGATTTCTCCTCGCTCTGGTCCGGTCAGGCGGCTCCACTAGGGCGTGAGATGGGAGCTGGTGATTTGACCCGAACCCTTGCAGACGAGGCCGAAGCGTATTTCGAAAAAATGTCACAACGCAGTTGAAGGAAACGCCGTGCCAAACGCCGTAGAGATCGAAGTTACAGACAATATTGCCATCCTGCGTTTCAACCGTGAGGACGCGCTCAACGCGCTGACGGTCGAGTTGGCGCGCGGTATTGCCGACGGTTTGATCGAGCTTGATCGCCGCGACGATGTTCGGGGCATCGTGCTGACCGGTGCAGGCGAGCGATCATTTTGCGCCGGGGTCGACCTGCGTGAGGCGCGAGGCGTTCAGGTGGCGGAGATCGAAGAATGGTTCGGGACCGTCTGCAATATCTACAAGCAAATTCTGTTGACTGAAAAACCGGTGATCGCCGCCCTAAACGGCGTCGCGGCGGGCGGTGGATTTCAGATGGCCTTGGTCTCCGACCAACGAGTGGCGCATCCCGGCATTAAGATGGGCCAACCCGAGATCAACGCCGGTATTCCCAGCATTATGGGGTCGTATTGGATGAGCTTGCATCTTGGATGGTCGAAGAATCAGGAACTTTCGATGACCGGCCGCCTTTTGGAGGCGGAAGAAGCGACGTCATTGGGCCTGATCAATCATTTGGTCGCACGCGATCAAGTCGTATCCAAGGCTTGCGAGGTTGCTCGGTCGTTCTCCGAGAAGCCTTCGGTCGCCTGGAAGCGCACGAAGGCACGGTTTCGCGAAATCGCGCTGTCCGGTTTCGACGAAGCCTTTCGCGCCGGCGTACTCGGTCAGCAAGAGGCCTATGCGAAAGGTGAACCGCAAGCGGTGATTGACGCTTTTCTGGGGAAGAAAAACCAATAATACGAACGTTTCCCGAACGCGGATCGATCCGGGATCTGGTGTGCTGGGTATATCGTGCGCGCTGAGCCCCGGTTCTACGGCGGGGGAACGGGCGAGCGTTATTGGGAAGGCTCTAATTCAGGCCCGATTTGCCCATCGCGAGGAATTTCTCGCGCCGCCGCAATCGCAGTGTATCGCCGTCAAGCGCCAGTAGGACATTTAGCGTCCGGTCGATCCGGTCGCCGAGGGTGCCGATGGTCGTACCCGGATTCCGATGCGCGCCGCCGACGGGCTCCGGGACAACTTCGTCGATCAGGTCGAGTTTTTGCAAGTCTTGCGCGGTCAGCCGCAAGGCTTCGGCAGCGGCTTGGGCTTTGTCCGAGCTGCGCCACAAGATCGACGCGCAGCCTTCCGGCGAGATGACGGAGTAAATGCTGTGCTCCAACATGATGGCGTGGTTGGCGGTCGCCAACGCAATCGCGCCGCCAGATCCGCCCTCACCGATCACGATGCTAACGATGGGCACCCGCACCGACAAGCAGGCGTCGATGCAGCTGGCGATGGCCTCCGCTTGGCCACGTTCCTCGGCACCGATGCCGGGATAAGCGCCGGGCGTGTCGACGAAGGTCAGAATGGGCAGGTCGAAGCGATTGGCGAGCGCCATTAGCCGCTGGGCTTTACGGTATCCCTCGGGCCGCGCCATACCGAAATTATGGTGCACTCGGTCATTGGTATCGATGCCCTTCTCGTGCCCGATGATAACGCAGCTGCAGCCCCGGAAGCGCGCAATTCCGCCTTCGATGGCTTTGTCATCGGCGAAGTTGCGGTCGCCTGCGAAGGGCGTGTATTCCTCGAGTAGCGCTGCCGTGTAGTCGCGAAAATGCGGGCGTTCTGGATGCCGCGCGACGAGCACCTTTTGCCATGGCGTCAACGACTGGTAGGTCGAGCGGAGCAGGCGGTCGGCTTTCGACTGAAGTTTCGAGACTTCGTCGGCGATATTTACCCCGCCGGTATCGGACAGATGCCGCAATTCCTCGATCTTATTTTCGAGTTCGGCGATCTGTTGCTCGAAATCCAGGAAGACTTTCATGAGCGGTAATGGAATATTGTTTTCGACCACCTTGAATTAGCACAAGCTTGAGCACTTGGCGAACGGCCTTTGGTGTTGACAGATCGCATGTTTATTTCTTCGCCAAAGGGTGCATGTCGCTGACCAGCGATTTGAGCCGTGCATCCAAAATATGTGTGTAAATTTGCGTCGTGGAAATATCTGCGTGTCCCAACATTTGTTGCACGAGGCGCAAGTCCGCGCCGTTCGCCAACAGATGACTGGCAAAGGCATGGCGCAACACATGTGGGCTGACGCGGCGGGGATCGAGGCCAGCCGCCAGCGCCAGGTCGCCCAGCATTTGCGCGAAACGTCGTCGGGTCACATACCCTTCCTTGCCGCGCGACGGAAACAGCCATCTCGATTGAGTACCTTCCGGCAAGAAAGTAATGCGGACTGCGATATAAGTGTCGAGGGCGGCGCGTGCTTCCCCGTTCATGGGGACCATGCGTTCCTTGTTGCCCTTGCCTTTCACCAGCAGCACTTGGCGGTCGCCGGTGACCGCATTCAAGGGCAGGCCGACCAATTCGGAGACCCGCAACCCCGTAGCATAGAGCAGCTCCATCATTGCCAGAATGCGGTCGCCGGCAGCTCCTTTCACGTTCCGCGCCGCGGCCAGCAAGGCGTCGACTTCGGCTTCGCTCAGGACTTTCGGAAGACTGCGACCTTGGCGCGGACTGTCGACGACCGCTGTCGGGTCGTCGTCGCGGTAACCGTCACCATGTAGAAATTTGAAAAATTGCCGGAGTGAGGACAGTTTGCGCGCACTGCTGGACGGGGCCAGGCCGCGCTGCGCAAGTGCGGTAAGGAAATCGCGAATATCGGCGCTATCTGCTTCGGTAACGTCGTGGGGGCGCTTGGCGAGCCATCCGGTAAAATCCTGCAGATCCCGTTGATAGGCCAGGCAAGTGTTTTCCGAAGCGCCGCGTTCCGCCGCCATCATTTCGAGGAAAATTTCGGTCAGCTCCGAGATTGCCTAAAGCCCTCCCGTGGCCGCTACTTCCAGGACAAGTTTCTTTGCTTCCGTCTCCAAGCCGAGTTGTCGCAGGACCCGGACGGCGGTGCTCACAGTGTCAATATCGTCGATTGTTGGCCCGGCTTCGCCGAAAGAGAGAAGCAGCATTAAAATGGCCTCACCGATACGTCCTGCATCCGTTGCGCGGGACATGGCGATCCGAAAAACGGTCGCGCCGCCGGACTCGACTGGCGTGCGCGGCGCTTCCAGAACCTGCCACCAAGCGTCATCGGGTATTTCATGGCCGAGCGCCTTAAGTAACATTAGCCCGGCTGCCATGCGCGATTGCGCCCGCGCACCGGATTTCGATTTGTGATACGTGAGCCAACTGGTGAGGTCAGTGCTAAAACCGTCTTCGGCAATCGTCGAATCCGTCAGATAGCGCAGATACCAAAGCCCGTCGGAGATGATTTTGTATTCCTCATTCTGTTCCGCCGCGAGCCGCAAGATTTCCATCCACGAGCGCGCCAGCAAGGGCCGGTCGACTGCGTGGAGTGCGCGAGCGGCTTCCCCGGCGAACCAATTAATTTCAGGGGCGGATGTCAATTTGGCTAAGAGCGGGCGATAAAGTTCGATGGTGCGGAGATATCCGTTCTCTTCGGTGGCGATTTCGAATGCTTTCGAGAAGACGGTGGCTTTGGCCATATTGACCGATTCGATTTGGGCCGCTTGAAACAAAAGCGCGCGTCCGCGCGGAGACCGGTCGGCGGCAGCCAAGCTAAGGGCATTGTTCAGTTCGACTGGGTCGAACTTCTCCGCCATGTATATTTCAGCGAGGCGTTCGGTCGAGAGCGCGCCAAATTCAACTGCCATTTCCGCCGCCGCCAGGCGCGTCTCAAGCCGGGCATTTGGGCTAATACCGATGGTTCGCAACACCGCCGGATTGTGGGCCGATATGGCATCGTCGGGAATGGTCACTTGCGCCGCGCGCATCGTGGCCAGATGCAAGGCATTCGGTTTTGGGAGACTTAAAAGCGGCTCCGCCGTATTCTGGGTGAGGCGGTCGATCAGCAGAAAAAATGCCGAATCGGTGGCCCCCAACGACTCGGTCAACAAGCTCGCGCCGAGTTCCGCACCTTCCGTATCCCCTCGCAGGGTCTGGCAAAACACCAGCAACCGTTGCCAATAAGGTTTGGCCAGGTGCTCTCCGGCATTGTCGACGATCTGACAGGCGTTGCCGTAATCGTTTGCGTAGAGCCGGTCTTCCGCTTTTAGCTGCAGTAGCCTTGAATCCTGCGAGCGTTGCGGCATGAGATTGTTTAATTCGCGGGCGTCCTTGAAGGCGCCCATCGATTGCAGCAACGAAATCCGCGCCGCGATCAAACTCCGCTCTGGATTCACTTCACTCCGCGGATCCCTGGCGGGCATCTCCGCGGAGGACAACACAAGCCGCCGTGTCAAATCTCGCAGAACCGGGGAGCGCATCGCGGTTGGCAATTGCGGCAAGAATCGCTCGATCACAGCGCGCGGTGTACCGCGCCACATGTGGGTACCGAATCCGCCATTTTCCGGCGATAAGTTGCCGACGGAGTTTGGATCGATCTCCGACAATCCCTCGACCTGAATGATGCTGCGCGACGTGGATTGCGATGGCCCGGAAGGCCGTTCCGTCGCCAGCGGTTGCAGCTTCCTCGGCGTCAGGCGGAGCAGCGAGGCGGACGGAACGCCACGCGGCGTCGCGTCTTGTGTGGCCGCCGGTGTCTCCGGCTTTGGCTTTGGTGTCAGCAGCGTCGGTCCTTGGGCCCAGGCGCTCCAGGAAATAACAGTTACGGCAATGACGGCGCTAGCGTGGGAAACGTGAATCATCGAGCGTCTTTTCGACTTGATGCGAGGGCGGAGGAATGTCCCAAGTCATGAGAAAAATGAGACCGCCTCCGACGATCAGAACCAGAGTGAGGAATACGATAGTGACCAATCGTCGCATATCAGACTTTCATAAATGTCGCCGAATCTTGGGCGCCACGCCAAGGGTATTCGCGTAAACAGACTTTACGCTAGTCCCTGACTATGGCAATTGTACGTCAGTTTAAAGGCGCAAACAGCGCGGTTCAACGGCTTGCCCGCCGAAGCGGGCGCAATTGAAATGTCATCTCGGTCATATCCGGTACCAGTTAAACCAATTGTCTTCGTCGGAATGATGGGCGCGGGCAAGAGCGCCATCGGTCGTCGCGTGGCCGAACGGCTGAATTTGGATTTCATGGATGCGGATAATGAGATTGAATCCGCGGCCGGGTGTAGCATCCCGGATATATTCAAAAGGCACGGCGAGGAAGCCTTTCGCGATGGCGAGCGCCGGGTGATCCTGCGGCTCCTAGAAGGACCGGTAAAGGTCATCGCGACGGGCGGCGGGGCTTTCATGAACGAGCAGACCCGCGCGGCGATCAAGGAATTATCCGTCTCGGTGTGGCTAAGGGCAGATTTCGAGACCCTCTGGCGCCGCGTTAGCCGGCGCGACAACAGACCAATGCTGAAAACTTCCGATCCGCAAGGTACACTAAAAAAATTAATAGATGAGCGGTATCCGACATATGGCGGGGCAAATTTGACGGTGGAGAGCACGGACGGCCCCCGTGACGCGACCGTCGACTGGGTTATAGACGCGCTCGAAGCTTATTGGCGGGACCGGGAGGCCCCAAAGGATGACTGAAACAGAAATTGTCCATGTAGACTTGGCGGACAGGTCCTATGACATCGTGATCGGTGACGGGGTCCTCGCGCGCGCCGGGGCGCTGATGCGTGATATCGTTGGCGGTGACCGGGTCATCGTCGTCACGGACGAGACGGTGGCGAAATTCCATCTCGATACTTTGGCGCATTCCTTGGGCGATGCGGAAATCGCGTTCGATACGATCATTCTGCCGCCGGGCGAACAAACTAAAGATTTCAAGCATCTCGAATTCCTGCTCGACGAGCTGTTGACGCTCGGCATCGACAGGTCGACGACTTTGATCGCCTTGGGCGGCGGAGTGATCGGTGACATTACCGGATTCGCGGCGGCGATCGCGCTGCGGGGTATCGATTTCATTCAGGTTCCGACGACCCTGCTGGCACAGGTGGATAGCTCCGTTGGCGGAAAGACGGCGATCGATACGCCGCAGGGCAAGAATTTGGTGGGGGCATTCCACCAGCCAAAGTTGGTTTTGGCGGATGTCGGCGTACTGGATACCTTGCCGCGCCGGGAGTTGCTGGCGGGATATGCGGAAATCGTCAAATACGGCTTGATCGACGACGCGGCGTTTTTTGGTTGGCTCGAAGGTCATGGCGCTCACGTGATAGAAGGCGACATGACCGCGCGGAGAACCGCGGTCGTCAAAAGCTGCGAAGCCAAAGCCAAAATCGTCGCGGAGGACGAACGCGAGGCGGATCGTCGGGCGTTGTTGAATTTCGGTCATACGTTCGGCCACGCGTTGGAAGCTGAAGTATCTTACGGCGATATTCTGTTGCACGGCGAGGCGGTGGCCATTGGCATGACCTTGGCGTTCGAGATGTCGACGGCGCTTGGGCATTGTCCGGCCGGCGACTCGGACCGCGTGCACCGTCATTTTGCCTCTGTCGGGTTGGAATGCGACATGAACGCGATTGGACAAGGCATCGTTTGGTCGCCGGATCGGCTGCTGTCGCACATGGCGAAGGACAAGAAAACACGGGGCGGGCGTAAGACGTTCATTTTGGTGCGAAAGATTGGCGAGGCATTTGTGAGCAAGGATGTTGAGGACGAGCAGGTCCTCGGGGTACTGGGCGAGGCAGTGGCCGCATGAGTATCGAATACTTGGGTTTGATGGCGGCGATCTTCGTCTTACTGATTCTATCCGCGTTCTTTTCCGGCTCCGAGACGGCCCTGACCGCGGCATCCCAGCCGCGCATGCACGAGTTGGCGCGACAGGGCGATCGCCGTGCCGCTATCGTATTGGCGCTTTATGAGCAACGAGAACGGCTGATTGGCGCGATCCTGCTCGGCAATAATCTGGTCAATATCCTGTCGACATCGCTGGCGACGACGGCGTTCCTCTTCATCTTCGGTGAGGCGGGGGTTCTCTATGCGACCGTGGTGATGACCTTGCTGGTGTTGATCTTCGCGGAGGTGGCGCCGAAAACATACGCCTTGGCGCGCGCCGACAGAATGGCGCTGGCGGTGGCACCGCTCATTCGGGTGATCGTCTACCTCTTCGGGCCGGTTACCAACACCATTCATGCGATCACCAGCGGCACCTTGAAGGCGTTTGGCGTGGCGCCGGTGGAAAGCGCTGACCGAGCTGAGAGCGAGCAAGAATTGCGCGGCGCCATCGCGCTGCATACGGGACCGGAGCCGGAAATTCGTCACGAACGTCAGATGTTGCACAGCATTTTGGAACTGGACGACGTCGAGGTTGGCGAGGTCATGACCCATCGCCGCAATGTGACCATGATCGATGCTGATTTGCCGACGCCGGAAATTCTGCAAATTGTTTTCGACAGCCCCTACACCAGGCTACCGCTTTATCGCAGCAACGCGGATGACATCGTCGGCGTCTTGCACGTAAAAGGCCTGTTGCGTGAATTCGGAGTTCGGCGAGGCGAGGTCGAGGAGATCGACGTGGCCTTACTGTCTGGCCAACCCTGGTTTATTCCTGAGACGACGACCCTATTGGACCAGCTTCTCGCGTTCCGCGAACGACGCGAGCATTTCGCGATCGTCGTTGATGAGTACGGCGCCTTTATGGGCATCGTGACGCTGGAGGATATCCTGGAAGAGATCGTCGGCGAGATAGACGACGAGCACGACAAGATCGTCCGCGGCGTCCGGCCCCAACCGGACGGCTCGTATCTGGTCGACGGCACTGTCACCATCCGCGATCTCAACCGTGAGTTCGAATGGACTTTGCCAGATGAGGAGGCGTCGACTGTCGCGGGGTTGGTGCTCTACGAATCACGGATGATTCCCGAACCGGGGCAGGTCTTCAATTTTCACGGGTTCCGGTTTGAAATACTACGCCGACAGCGCAATCAAATATCCTCGCTTCGGTTGACTCCGTCATCTTCGATGGGCTCCGCTGATACTTGACCCGAGGGGTGAGGTTTTCTATTGCCGGAAGACGTTTGATATCCCGCCTGCTGACAATGCAATGAAGAGGTTCACATGCCCTTGCCCCCGGCCACTCCCCGCGAACACCTGCATACCCGCCGGATCGAGACTTGTGGATATCGCCGCGAAGACGGCCTTTGGGATATCGAGGGGACGTTGGTCGACACGAAGACCTACGCCTTTTGGAGCCATGCGCACGGCGATATGCCTGCGGGCCAACCGGTACATGATATGACGATCCGCCTCACGGTCGATGATGAGTTGGTGATCCATGATGCTGTCGGCTGCATGGATCACACGCCTTATCCGATTTGTGGAAAGGCGGCCTTCAACGTGGAAGATCTGAAGGGCCTGAAGATCGGTCCCGGTTGGACCCGCCGGGCCCATAAACTTATGGGCGGTCGGCGCGGATGTACGCATCTGTTCGAGTTGCTGCGCCCGATCGCGACCACATGTTTCCAGACCATGTCCGGCTCGCGGTTCCGAGAAGATAAGGAACACAACACGAAACCGGCAAATGTCGGGAAGCGGCCATTTTTCATCGATTCGTGTCACGCCTTGGCGGCCGATGGCGATATCGTGAAGGACTTTTGGCCGCAATTCTACGAGGACCGCTCAAAAGCGTCCTAAGCGCAAAGACTGACGTGTCATCCGCTTGCTTCGGAACGAGGTGCGGGTCATATTTCTGGGTATGAGACGCGGTACAGATAAATTCAAACCAGCGTTGACGTTCAGCGGCACGCGGCTCCGGGAATGTGATCACCCGGATTGCCATGTGGCGGCTGAACATCGAGCGCCGAAATCACGCGAACTTCTCGGGGACTATTTTTGGTTCTGTCTCGACCATGTACGCGTCTATAACAAGTCATGGAATTTCTGCGCTGGGCTGGGCGCGGACGAAATCGAGACTGAAATCCGCGAAGATACGGTTTGGCGACGCCCAACTTGGCCGATGGGCAGTGCCGAAGGTGATCGTCGTTGGCGATTTGTACGCGACGCGGATTTTAGTGACGGATTTGGCGCGTTTCGGGGGAAATCCCAGGCGCGTGAGGAGCCGGCGGGGGCACATCGTCCTCCACCAGAATCGCCCGAAGGAAAAGCATTCAGCATTCTGGGACTTGACCCTTCGGCATCCTTGAGCGAATTAAAGGCTAGGTACAAAGAACTCGTCAAAACCCATCACCCTGATCGGAATGGCGGCGACAAGCTTGCCGAGGAAAAGCTGAAAGACATCAACGACGCGTATTCAACTCTGCGAAAATGCGTCACCGCGTAAGTCTACGCGGCTATCATCGCAAATCGGAACGGATTTATGAGCATTGATAACGAAGAGCGCGTTAGGGCGCATACACTGGACGCGCCAGATACCGAAGTATCGGTTCGCGAGGCTTTTGGCCTTGATTCGAACTTAATGGTCCCGGCCTTCTCTGAGGGGTCCGATTATGTCCCCGATATCGACAACACCTATATATTTGACCACGACACGACGATGGCGATCCTTGCTGGATTTTCCCATAATCGTCGTGTTCTGATCCAGGGCTACCACGGAACGGGTAAGTCGACCCATGTGGAGCAAGTCGCTGCACGGCTGAACTGGCCCTGCGTGCGCGTCAATCTCGATAGTCACATCTCCCGTATCGATCTTATCGGCAAGGATGCGATTGTCCTGAAGGACGGCAAGCAGATCACGGAATTCCGCGAAGGCATTCTGCCCTGGGCCTTGCAGCAACCCTGCGCGCTGTGTTTCGACGAATACGATGCGGGTCGTCCGGATGTGATGTTCGTGATCCAGCGGATTCTCGAGGTCGAAGGCAAGATGACATTGCTCGATCAAAGCAAGGTGATCCGGTCGCACAAGTTCTTCCGCTTGTTCGCCACGGCGAACACGATCGGACTTGGTGATACGACGGGCCTTTATCACGGCACACAGCAGATCAACCAAGGCCAGATGGACCGTTGGAACATCGTCACTAGCCTGAATTATCTGCCGCATGAGGCCGAGACCGAAATCGTCGCTGCGAAGGTTCCGACCTGGAACAATGAAGAAGACCGCAAAACCATCGAAGCGATGGTGGCGTGCGCCGATCTCTCGCGGTCCGGCTTCATTAACGGCGATATCTCGACCGTCATGTCGCCACGTACGGTGCTGACATGGGCTGAAAACGCCCAGATCTTCGATGACGTTGGGTTTGCTTTCCGATGCACGTTCTTGAACAAGTGCGATGAGACGGAACGGCCGATCGTGGCGGAATATTATCAGCGTTGTTTCGGTTCCGAATTGCCGGAAACTGGAGTACAGGTGCAACTGACCTGAGGAGCTTGCCGTGAGCGACGACCTGTCGCCCGTCGAACAATTCAAGCAAGCGACGTCCGCCACGCTGCGGTCGATCGCCGAGCGGGATGATATCGACGTTACGTTTTCGAATGAACCGTCGGGAATCACCGGTACCCGTGCGCGTGTGCCGTTCCCAAGTCGCGATCTGCCGCCGGACGAAGTGGCGCAAGTGCGCGGCGAAGCGGACGGTATTGCCTTGCGTCTGCGGCATCACGATGCCGCCACGCATTCGAAGAACATGCCGAGCGGTGATGTCGCTCCGTTGATGTTCGAAGCGCTCGAGCAAGCCCGTGTTGAAGCCATCGGCGCCCGTCGCATGATCGGGCTTTCCGAAAATTTAGCTACGGCCATGGAGACCCGCTTTCGCCAGCAGGGCCTGCACCGGGTCAAAGAGCGTACCGAAGCGACTCTGCCGGAAGCCGTGCGCCTGCTCGCGCGGGAGAAACTGACCGGCGCGCCGCCGCCGCCGTCAGGCCAAGCGATTTACGATCAGTGGAAGCCGGTTTTGGACAAGAAGATCGGACACGCGCTGGATAAGCTGGAATCGCGGATCACTGATCAGCAATCCTATGGTGAGGCGGTTCGCGATCTATTGTCCGACCTTGATATCGATCTTGGTGCCGATTCAAACTCTGATGAGATGGACGGCAGTGAAGACGACGGCGACAACGCCGATTCGCAGCCTGATCAGGATGAGGAGGGCGGCGAGCTCTCCGGCGAAGGCGAGGCCATGTCCGAAGCCATGATGGGCGAGGCCGGCGACGATGAGATGGGCGATTCGGCCCCGGACGATGAAATGGGCGAGACCATGCCGATGACTGGCAGCGAAGAGCCCGGTGATCCAGGTACGCCGTGGCGTCCCGAGAACGATTTGTCGAACCTTCCGAAAGAGCCGTTCTACAAAGCCTATACGGAGCAGTTCGACGAGGTTGTACCGGCGGAAACCCTGTGCGACGCCGAGGAATTGGGACGGTTGCGTCAATTGCTCGACCAGCAGTTGGTCAGCTTGCAAGGTTTGATAGGCAAACTCGCCAATCGCTTGCAACGGCGGCTGATGGCGCAGCAAACCCGGTCGTGGGAATTTAACTTGGAAGAGGGGCTGCTCGATACCAGTCGTCTGGACCGGGTGGTAATCAATCCGCTGCATGCCTTGTCCTTCAAGGAAGAGAAGGACATGGAGTTCCGCGACACCGTGGTCAGTTTGCTGATTGATAACTCGGGCTCGATGCGCGGTCGGCCGATCAGTATTGCCGCGATGAGCGCCGATATTCTGGCACGGACTCTGGAGCGGTGCGCGGTTAAGGTGGAAATTCTTGGGTTCACGACCCGTGCGTGGAAGGGCGGTCAATCGCGTGAGCGCTGGATTGCTGAGGGGAAAGCGGCCAATCCGGGGCGTCTCAACGACTTGCGGCACATTGTCTACAAATCTGCCGATGCGCCGTGGCGCCGGGTGCGTAAGAATCTTGGACTGATGCTGCGCGAAGGGCTCTTGAAGGAAAACATCGACGGCGAGGCGCTCCTGTGGGCGCACAACCGGATCGTTCACCGGCCCGAGGAACGCCGCATTCTGATGGTGATCTCGGACGGTGCCCCGGTCGACGATTCGACGCTATCGGTCAATCCGGGCAATTATCTCGAGCGGCATTTGCGAGACGTCATCGATTATATCGAGAATCGATCGCCGGTTGAGCTGGTTGCCATCGGCATCGGGCACGACGTGACCCGATATTATCGCCGGGCGGTTACGATTGTCGACGTCGATCAGTTGGGCGGCACGATGATGGATCAATTGAGCGATCTGTTCGAAGAAGAATCGGTCGTTAATCGCCGCCGCGGAAAGACGCCGACAAGACGCGCCGGCTGACGGATTTTTGATCTCGGATTTACGGAGTATCGGTCCAAGCGGACCTAGGTATTAGTGGCATTTGATTTAAGCTGCCGCACAGATACAAAACAATTGGTTGAGATCGATGCGCGGTAAGATCTTCGCGTTAGCAATATTGTTCGTATGCGCGGTGCCGCCCTGGCTGTCCGCCGCCACGCAGTTCGTCGTGCAGGAAACTTACCGTGGATTGTCGCTCGGTGCGATTGGCTTGCGGCCGGACGTGAAGCTCGACATCACACCATTGGAAGCACGTAAGGCGATGGCGCGTCTCAAGGAAGCCATCGATATTCTTCATCGTAAGTCACCGTTTAGCATTCGGGCGATCGAAACCCTGCAAAGCGCTGGAAATGTTGTGATCGTCTATGATCCGCATTTTCCGAAAAGTAGATTTTCCGGACTCACCATCGCCGCGTATTTCCCCGAGTATTATCAGGCTAGCGGCCCGTCTAAACAGTTCGTCACTGTCGTTGGACGATATGGCGCGAAGTGGCCCGCCGCTGAGCTCGCTGCCGTCTTGGTACATGAATTGGTCGGCCATGGCATGCAGCGCTACAGGGGCCGTTTAGAGCACGTGCGAACCATCGATTTGGAGTGCGAAGCTTATCTCTACGAAGAGCGCGCCTATCAGGATATTGGAATTGATAAGCGATCGACTGAGATGATTAAGTTCCGCCGAGCGTTGGAGGACAATTGGTGCAAAACCTTCCGCATGCAAACCCGGCGCTCTCATCCGAGTAGCGTTGCGTTGTGGGAACGGCTTGATCCCGATGTTCCGGGAATCCTCAAGGTTTATCTCGATTATATCGAAGTGCTTCGTAAGAACGGGGCGGCTGGGAAGGCGATCGATATCGAACGTCGCGACGGGTTGCGACGTTAGAGCCTTTTATTTCCGGCTAAACTCAGTCTCTAGAAATGCCATTGTTCGCTGCCAGGCGAGAGCTGCGCCTTTATTGTCGGATCGGCTGCCAGTCGAATTGGCGAATGCATGGCCGGCTTCTTACCAATGGCTGATCCAGCGTTTCTATACCTTCAGCATGCCCAATTCGAATAGCGTGACCATGTCGCGGTAGATCCACATGTCGTGCGTTGCGAAATGACCCATGACCGGTCCTTTGAGATGCCGCAGTTCGCCGGTTGGATGATTGACCCGGCCATAATAGACGACGGTAGCATCGACGGGCTCGACCGTGGCCGCGCTGAGTGCCCAGCCAACACCGAAACACCAACCGATGGTCGCTAGTTTGCCGGTGATGATTTCCTGTGATTTCAACCATTGAAGCCATTTTCGGCTTATCTCTAAGGCCTCGACCCGCCCGACCCGGCCCATCAGCCGTTTCGCATCGTTGCGCACTATGGCGACCCTTCCGTCAAAGAGGTCGACGGCGAGAGCTACATAGCCCTTTTCCGCGAATTCCCTTGGAACGACGCGACCGCGGGTGCCGGCGTCCGTTTGGGAACGCCGAGATACGCATTCACAGTCTTGCCGTAT
>CAXAGK010000018.1:0-20245 GCA_963968305.1 uncultured Rickettsiales bacterium
GCGCTTGACCCGTCGCCGCCGCCATTAGGAAAGCGCCGTATATCGGCCACGGCTCGTATGCCGGTGGGCTCTCTAGGGCATAGATTGCGTCGGTATCAAGCTGGGGCATCGGATGTCGCTTAAGCTGCCACCTCCGCCGGGCGGCTGTAGACGTCCTTCGCCGTCAGTTTGCCGTCGCGAAAGGTGTAGCGTTCGACGCCGACTTTGGCGAAGGCCTCCCCGGTTGTAACCTCGATGCCCGTCATTCGATAGGTCATGAACGTCTCTTCAGGGGCGTGGTGAAATACCACGTCGTCGAAGCGGACGCCCTCGTACCTGCCGCGGCGTTGCTCGAAGAAACCCGCTATTTTCTCGCGACTGTCAAGCACATGCACAATGTCGTCGTCCTGGACGGTCCAGGTGAAGTCGGGCGTCACCGCTTCGTACATGAGATCGAGGTTTTGCTTGAAAAAGGCGCGCCCGAAGGTTTTAAAAATCGCGTCGCGCTGCTCGCTGTTCGGTGCCATGATCGCTCTCCCGCGTTCGCCGTGATTGCCGTGATTGCCGTCTCACAAATTAGCCTCGCGTCGCGCCGGGGCAATACGGAGTCGCATGGCCACCCCTCAACGGTGGCAAACGCCGGGCCCGCAAGGCGATAACGCCTTGATAACACTGTTCAAGCATGGGGATTTATATCGACCAAGCCTTCCTCAATCGCTTTGATTTGAAGCGCCATATATTTTGAGTAAATACGGGCCTGGGTCAGGCTGCCGGCGATAAACCACACGCCGTCCTGGGGCGTGCGCTTATACATATTGGCGAGTTCGCCTTCCTCGTCCTGGCCCCAAATTTGGCCGATCCGATCCGCCATCTCTTCGCCGAGCGCGCGGCGCACCAATTCACCCTGCGGATAATATCCTGTCGCCAGCACGATCACGTCCGCCGGAACAGTACTGCCATCCTTTAGCAGCGCGCCTTCCGCACAGAAACGCTCAATTTTGTCATTCTGCAGAAGATCGATCTCGCCTTTAATCATCAGCTCGGAGCTACCCGCATCCAGGTTGTAGCCGCCACCGCGGCGGCGGTATTTCATCTGGTGGCCCGTGCGATCCTCGCCGACATCAAACTTGAACCCGATGCCCTCGAGCCCGTCGATCATTTCCTTGTCCAGCTCCATCATGCGCTTGACCGCCGCCTGGTAACCTTTGATCAGTAGCGGGGGTGTGACGGCAGAGGCGAGCAGGTCGCAGTCCTCGACCGAGGGATTTTCATCGTAGAGCGCGTAGTTCAGTTTCGCCGACGGCTCAATCGAGACAACGGTGCTGGAACCGCGCTGCACCAGGGTCGTATGGCACTTGAAGCTGTGGAGGTGGAGCGCGATGTCGTTGCCGCTCGACCCCGTGCCGATGATGATGGCCTTCTTACCGGCATAGGGCGCGCCGCTGTCGAAGTCTTCCGAGTGGACCACGTCGCCCTGGAACGTATCGAGGCCCGGGATGTCCGGGCGCAGCGGATAACTGCTCACCCCATTAGCGAACACAATGTGGCGGGGGCGCAGGGTGCGGTCGCTGCCGTCCACTGTCTTAAGCGTGGCGATCCAGCACTTTGCCTCTTCGTCCCACTCACCTTTGGTGAACTCCGTATTGGTCCAATGATTGATTTCCATGGCTTGAGCGTAGAGTTCGAACCACAGCCCCAGCATATCTTTGGGAATGTAATTCGGCCATGTCGGTGGAAACGGCATATAGGGCAGATTGTTGACGTGGATGGAATTGTGCAGCGCCAAGGAGTGGTAGCGTTCACGCCAGCTATCGCCGATGCGGGGCCACTTCTCAACCACCAGCGTCTCTACACCAATCTGATTGAGGCGCGCCGCGATTGCCAGGCCCGCTTGCGCCCCGCCAACCACCAACACTGTCGGGTCCTTGTCGTCATAGAGCACGGCCTTGCGGCGCGCATCTTCCCAATTATCGCCACCGAAGTTGCGCGAGTAGGCCGCACCGGAGGGCCGGTTTTTACCGATGGCCTCCTCGAAGCCCCGGAGTTCCTGAAGCGATGTGGAAATTACCCAGGCCTTATAATGCCCGGCCGAATCCGCGACCAGGCGCAACACGCCGTCGCCGTGCCCGACCTTTGTCGAGAATTCAAAAATGGCTTCGATGCATTCGCGGCCGAGGCGATTGACGAGGCGCGGCGGTGTGCGGCCGGGGCTGACCCTGAACCCGTGCGCGCCCACGGCGGATTGTCGCGCAGCGAGGATTTCGGCAATTTCCGGAGCACCCACCCGCGGTGTCAGATGCCAGGTGAAAGCCAGTAAATCGCGCCAATTCCCGTCCGCCTCGATCAGGGAGGCCACAAGTTGTGGGTCGCCCGTCGAAAGGGTGCGCTCAAAGTCGCCCAACCACCCGTTGACGAGGTTTTCCAAATCGGCGTCATCGAAAGCATCGTGGTCAGGCGTTACCTGATTGATAGAATTCATGGAATTTCCCTA
The DNA here is from genome assembly GCA_963968305.1 of uncultured Rickettsiales bacterium. Lineage (GTDB taxonomy): Bacteria > Pseudomonadota > Alphaproteobacteria > UBA8366 > UBA8366 > UBA6544. Next base: position 2,471 of record CAXAGK010000018.1, read on the forward strand.
ACTGGTCCTCACAACACCATACGACCCCCATCATAGAGTGTTGTCCCCACGAAGGTAGGCGGTCATTAACGGAAATCAAAACCATCGGATATTCCCGCGAACATCTCTGGCGTCGATCCCGCTTGCGATCGCGAAACCCGCGCTGTACATCCCCGGCCATGGCACGACAGGTATCCTTCACCGACGAGACGATCGAAGAAGCGGCGACACTTTTGCGCGCAGGCGCGCTCGTCTCATTTCCGACCGAGACGGTCTATGGGCTGGGCGCCAACGCACTCAATGACGGGGCGGTCGCAGGCATCTATGCAGCGAAGGACCGGCCGAGCTTCAATCCGCTGATCGTTCATGTGCCGGATAGCGAGGCAGCGCGCCGCTATGCCCGCTTTTCGGATTTAGCGGAACGGGTCGCGGCGGCGCTATGGCCGGGGCCGTTGAGCCTGGTCCTGCCGCGCACCAAGGGTTGCCCGCTCTCCAAACTCGTCAGCGCCGGGCTCGACACCGTGGCCATTCGCGTGCCCGCGAGCGCGCCAGCGCGCCGCCTGTTGGTCGCCGCCGGAGTGCCGGTCGCGGGGCCCAGCGCCAATAAATCGGGGCAATTGAGCCCGACCGAGGCGCGCCATGTAGCGAACGGCTTCGGGGATGAGGTCGCGTTGGTGTTGGATGGGGGCGCGTGCGTGGTCGGGCTCGAATCCACCGTGCTCGATCTCTCGACCGAGACTCCGACCCTGTTGCGCGCGGGCGGTGTCACCCATGAGGCGCTGGAAGAAGTGATCTCCGCGCCCGTAGCCGTAGCCGGGGTCGACGATACGGCTCCAAAATCCCCCGGCATGATGTCACGCCATTACGCGCCGCGCACACCGCTCCGCATGAACGCTTCGGAAATGAAGCGTGGCGAGGCGCTGCTTGGGTTCGGCGGCAGTAAGGACGCGGTCGCGGATTTGAGCCCTGCTGGTGATTTGGTTGAGGCGGCCGCGAACCTGTTCCGAATGCTGCATGAATTAGACGGCGGGGGCTATGCCGGGATCGCCGTCGCCTCCATTCCCGAGAGCGGGTTGGGCCGCGCCATCAACGACCGGCTGCGCCGCGCAGCGCGGGGATAGGTTCCAGGTTTTCATATAAAACAAAAAAGAACGTCATTCCGGGTTCGCTGCGCGCCTCGGAATGACGGGATGAGAAATGTATCCTAGTGGTCGCTGGAATGGATGATCTGTTCCTTCATCTCGGTCTCGTATTCGAGGCCTTCCAGCGTCAGGGTAGTGGTGAACGGGAAGACGCCTGTGCGCATCAGGCCCTTGCGGTCGAGCGCTGCCCACACACCCCGGTTGTTTAGGCCGATCGCGTCCTTCGTCATCACCACGCCGCTGCCGACATGGAAATGGTTACCGTGCGGTTGCGGGATTTGGCCAATGTGGATTTCGCCCTCGTCCCCCCCCGGCCCCGCGAGATCGGAGTCGGCAAAGCCCTGGAACAGCGCCAAGGTCTTTAGCTGCAGTTTGTTCAACTTCTTCGGATTGCGTTTCGGCGCCATATCTTCCTCAACTTGCTTTGTAATCCCATCGCGAGGTCTGGTTTCCGTCCCCCGTGGACTATATAGAAGTGACCAAAGCCTTCGGGGAATCACAAACAGTTTTTTGCGGGGAGTAATTTCACATGCGTCTCATCGTGCACGGCCAACAGGCCTTCGGACAGGCGGTTCTGGAGAAGCTCATCGAGCGCGGCGAGGAAATCGTCGGTGTCTATGTGGCGCCGGATAAGGGCAAACCAGACCCGCTGAAGGTCGCGGCGGAAGCAGCCAGGTTGCCGGTCTTCCAGCCAAGTGCCTACAAGGACCCGGAAGTCTGGGCGCAGATGAAAACGTTGAAGCCGGACCTTTGCGTCATGGCCTTCGTCACGCTCTTCGTGCCAGAGGAAGCGCTCTATCTGCCGACGCATGGCACGATCCAGTATCACCCGTCCCTGTTGCCGCTGCACCGGGGGCCGAGTGCCATTAACTGGCCGATCATCATGGGCCGCGAGGAGACCGGACTTTCCGTCTTCTGGCCCGATAATGGCCTCGACGAAGGGCCGGTCCTATTGCAGAAAACTTGCACCATCGAGGAGAACGACACCCTCGGCACGGTCTATTTCGACAAACTTTTTCAAATGGGCGTCGATGCGATGATCGAAGGCGTCGATCTCGTGAAGGCAGGTAACGCCCCGAAGATAGACCAAGACCACAGCCTGAAAACCTATGAGAGCTGGTGCCGCAAGGCGGATGTGGAGCTCGACTTCACGAAGCCGATGCAAGAGATCCACAACATGATCCGCGGCGCGGATCCGGTGCCGGGCGCCTGGACGACCTGCGGCGGGGCAGAGATACAGCTCTATGGCTCGACCAAGGCGGCGAGTGCCTCCGGTGCGCCGGGTGAGATCATCGAGATTTCCGACGAAGGCATGACCATCGCATGTGGCGACGGCGGCGTTCGGGTTGCTCGGATCAAGGGTGATGCGAAAAAGATCGCGGCGAGCGAGTTCGCTTCGGGAGCCGGTGTCGCGGTCGGGTCGAAACTCGGGCGCTAGTAAAGAGCCGCACTACTTCGTTTCGTCGTCGAGGCGCGTCAGCAGGTGCCCGATGGCGGCGGCGGAACGCATGCCTTAGCGCCGTTCAATATCGGTGCGACCGGAGGCCTTCTTGGCCTGTTTCGCCAAGGGGGCGTAGAGCGCCTTCAACATGGCGACCAAGCCCGGACGATCCAATTTCCAGGATTCGACCTTCTCGTTCTCAAACGCGTGATACTCCGCCGTGACCAGTTGCGCATTGACGGTGAAGAGCAAGCAGGTGATGCGCTTGTCAAAAGCGTCAAAGGTGAGTGCTGCGGCGGCCAAAGCCTCATCGAGCAGCGCATTTGCCGTCCGATTGTCGTAAATGTCGTACCAGCGGAAGTGATCGACGTCGTCATCCTTCAAGCGGTTGATCAAATCCTTGCAGTCGCGCCGGAAGCGCTCACATTGCTCGAATCCAACCATTTGTTCGACGGTCTTCAGGAAGCCCGGAATGAGGCGCCGCGAGACCATGCCGTTGCCTTGATCCAATTCGCCCTCGGCTGGGAACAGTTGGCAGAACCGTTGGATGAGGAAGCGCTCAAAAGGTCGGGTCCGCGTGCGGTCCCAAATGTCGCGTTCATGCTCGCACAGGATTTCCTCGAACTTGTGCTAGAATGTCACCAAGGTTTTATCCCGGCCCTTCTCCATGAAATCATCGATAAGGCCTTGGACATCCTGGGCCGACAGTCACTTTTTCGACGATTCGGCGGCCGCCCGGATCTTGAACGAGAACTCGTCCAACACCAGTTTGGCCAATTCGTCGGAAGCGTCGGCACCCATCATCCGCCGCATCATTGGGCTCTCAACCATTGAAAACCCTCTAGCCTCGTACTTTGCCCATATTAATCCGAGTATCGTTCATATTTCCGTTCCGCGATATGACGATGATCACACCGTAAGAAAGCCACCTCCCCCCCCCCACGAAGGCAAGCGCCATTGTGAGATAGGATTATGGGAACTACACTGGTGAAAATCCACACTCAAGGCGACTAAAATGACCGATCAATCCTTCCGCGGCGTACTAGCGCCGGTTTTGACCCCGTTCACCGCCGATTTGACCCCGGATGTGAGCCGCTTCACGGCTTTTTGCCGCTGGCTCCTGGCGCAAGGCGCCGACGGGCTCGCGCTCTTCGGGACGACCAGCGAAGCCAATTCGCAATCGGCCGATCAGCGTATGGCGCTGCTCGATTCGTTGATCGATTCGGGTGTCTCCGGCGCCAAACTGATGCCAGGCACCGGTGCCTGCTCCATCAACGAAGCAGTACGCCTCAATAAACACGCGGTCAGCCATGGCTGCGGCGGTGTCCTGATGTTGCCGCCGTTCTTTTACAAAGGCGTGTCCGATGACGGGTTGTTCGCCTTCTTCTCCGAGGTCGTGCAACGGGTCGGCGATGACGGGCTGAAAATCTACCTCTATCACATTCCGCCGCAAACCGGCACGCCGTTCAGCCTCGATTTGATCGAACGACTGATCAAGGAATACCCGAGCGCTATCGTCGGATTGAAAGATAGCGGCGGCGATTGGGCCAATACCAAAGCCATCCTCGATGCCTTCCCCGGCTTCGGCACGTTTGCCGGCTCTGAGGTCTTCCTGCTGGATACACTGCGGGGCGGCGGTGTCGGTTGCATCACCGCGACCGGCAACGTGAACCCGACCGGCATCCGCAAGGTCTACGAAAATTGGGAGACGCCAGAGGCCGACGCACTACAGGCCGCGATCACCAAGACACGAAAAACCATTCAGTCCCGCACCCTGGTGCCGGCACTGAAGGCGATCATCAGCCACTACCACAACGATGCGGAATGGGGCCGGTTGATACCGCCGATGATGGCTCTCTCGGCAGAAGAGCAAAGCGGATTGATTGCAGATCTTGATGCCGACGAAGGCTTCTCGATCGCGCCAGCCAAGTTGGAGAACGCAGCGGAGTAGCTGGTCAAAGGGCGCGCGGGAGCTAATCCGCGCGTCGAAACCCCGACGCGATCCAGTTGGCGACATAGCAGCCGACCGTAAAGATGACGATCACGCTGACCATGATGAACACGCCGCTGAGCCCGGGCGAACCAGAGGTAAACTCTACCCAGATCAGTAGCTCCAGCACCGCTGCGCTGTTAAGCACAAATATGAAATAAGCTCCGCCGCCGGCCAACGCGAGCGTGGAGATCAGACGAAGCCAGCCGACCGTTGAATTTTGCGTCATCGCTTACGGTGATCCTGTGATTGATTGGGCGTTTTCGGGTGGGCATAGGGATGCTTATAAGGGCGCGACACGTGCTCTACATTTGCCAACCGCGCGGTGAATTCAGCATTGATCGCTACCAGCTCGTCTTCCGTCCGGTAATGCGCCGCGAGATCGTCCTCGTACTCTGCGTCCAGTTCCGGCGGGTTGTCGCGATACCATCGGACAGTCTCGGCCAAACCTTCTAACGGCGGCACGATATCAGTATATCCAAGGTCCGCGCGCATGCGGTGGACGTCGAACAATTGGTGATTGATCACCGCTTTCCCAATCAGGAAATCCCGCGCTGGATAGGCGTAGGGACCGGGAATGCTGACGACCTCTAGGGCACCGCCCATGGTGTCGATGATCACCTCGACCCATTGCGCCAAGGTGAACTGATGGACGTCGGCGCAGTTGTATATCTTGCCACCCGATGCTTCCGGCTGATCGACCGCCAACAACACCGCATGCGCCATATTCACCGCGTAACCCCGCGACAACAGCACCTGCCCGTCGTCCGGCAACACTATGTGCTTGCGGCCATCCAGAATGCGCCGCATCGCGCGCCACTCCATCGGGATGAGCTGGCGCGGCCCGTAGATCAACGGATAGCGCAGATGCGTCGCTACATAAGACCCGGCTTCGTGCTGGGCCATGACCGCGTCTTCGCTAATCCGCGCCAGATAGCCGAAACGGAATTCGTCCGCCGTCTCGACCCGGGGGGCGTCCTCCGGTAAAGGCACCTGAAGCCCCAGCGGAAACAACCGCTCAGGCTGGCGTGAGCCGCGAAACCCCGGCGACCCACCGATGGTGATCAACCGCTCCGTATGCGTGGCCACGACTTCGGCCACATAACGCATGCGCCCATATGTGGCGACGATCACATCGAAACGCCGCTCGCCCAGCGCCTCCGCCAAGGTTTCCTTGAAATGCGGATCACCGACGATGCGCTCCACATGGGACGGGATCAGATCGCTGTCATGGCTGCCGCGATGCAGGATCGCAGTTTCGTAGCCGCGCTCTATCAAGCCGTTCACGATATGCGGTCCGGTCGGCCCTGTGCCGCCGATTACCAATGCTTTCATAGAAATGCCCTCGAGGCGCGGACTACATCATGCCGCCGCCGTCACCCTTCTCTTGGCTGGTGAAGATCGAACCGTAGCCGTTCTTCGACCAATCAGGTGGCACCGGACAGGGTCGCGGATCCATATGCGGAATTTTTGCCGCCTCGCCGCGCACGATCTCGCCGGACATCGACGTGTGGGTCGGATGGAACGCCCAAGGAAAGGCATCCGCCGAGGAATACACATAGAGCAGGATCGGCCGCACGCGGTTGGTCTCATTGCGTTTTGAGCCGTGAATGGTACGGCAGTTCAGTGCCAAGACCGTGCCCTTATCCCCGGTCGGCCCATCGGCCTTGTCCGTCGGCAGGGACGCCAGATCACGGGGCGGCACCGTTCCCGTCCAATTCCCCTCATCATCGTAGTGCGGAAAGAGATCACCCTTGTGGCTTTCTGGAATCAGGGTCAGCGGACCTTGCGTGTCCTCGCATCCATCCAGATAGAGGCCCAAAGTGACCGGACTGTAATTCGTGTGCGGCCAGAAGCAGATATCCTGATGCCACTTCACGACCTCGCCGCCGCCCGGATGCTTGTAGTTGATCTTGCAGCTGTGGAACTTCACGTTTGGCCCCACGAGATCAGCTGCGATATCAGCAAAGGGCGATTCAACCGCGAATTTCTTGAAGACCGGATGAACATCGACCGGCGACTTGATGCGCCGCACATGCGGGTTTTCTGCCGAATGCTCCGGTGCTAAATCAAACTTACTGCCGGATTCAGTTTCCTTACGGCTGTCCTCCAAACACTCGTCCGACGCACCCCGCACCGCTTCCAGCCATTCTTTCGGAATCAATCCCTCCGACGAGACATACCCGGACTTGAAATAAGATTCGCGCTGTGCCTGGGTCAGCACCCGCGGTTCGTGTTTTAGAATATCTTCGGGCGTCATTCTTCAGTCCTCTCCCTCAGGAAGCTTTCGCCAAGGTCTCTTTGCGCTGGGACGCAAAGATGCTGCCATAGCCTTCCTTATCCCAGTTCGGCGGCACTTCGATAGCGAACGGGTCCATATGGACGAACTGTGCAGCCTTACCGCGTACGATCTCTCCCGATTTCGTCGTCGGTGTCGGCGACGGCATCCAAGTGAAGGCATCGGCGGAGCTGTATACATAAAGCAGCAACGGCCGTTCCCGGTCAGTCTTGTTGTCCATCGAACCGTGGATTGTCCGACAGTTGATAGCAATGATCGTCCCAGCCTTGCCCGTCAAATTCACCGCGTTCTCCGGCTTCGCTTTTAGCAGATCGTCCTTCGAGAGATAGCCGCTCCAGGTGCGATCTTCATGGAAATGCGAGTACAGCTCGCCCTTGTGGCTGCCGGGGATACAGGCGAGCGGGCCTTCCGCTTCGCCCACGTCGTGGAAATAGACGCCGAGGGTTACCGGGCTGAAATTCGTGTGCGGCCAGGCCGGAATATCTTGGTGCCACTTCACCACTTCGCCGCCGCCCGGATGCTTGTAGTTGACCTTGCAACTGTGGAACTTCACATCCGGCCCGACAAGATCGGCCGCTACCTCCGTGAAGACGGAATCATGGGCGAATTCCCAAAAATCCGGATGCCGGTCGACCGGTGCCCGCAACCGGCGCACATAAGGCTTGTCCGGCGTGTGATCGGGGCTGAGATCGTATTCCTTGTTGGATTCGCTAAATTGCCGGCTGCGGTCGATGAACTCGTCCGACCGCGCCCTCAAGCGCTCCAACCATTCATCGCTCACCAGACCTTCGGCGGCGACAAACCCATTCTCGAAAAAGAACTCCCGCTGCTCTTGGCTCAGGGCGGTTGGCTTATGTGTCAGAATATCTTCCGGTGTCATGTCTTCATCCCCGTCCGTTAAGAAGCCTTGGCGACGGTCTCCCGCCGCTGAGAGGCGAATATACTACCGTATCCCGATTTCGCCCAATCTGGGGGCACTTCCATCGCTTGCGGTTCCATATGGACGTAGCGCGCCGACTCGCCGCGAACAATCTCGCCGAACTTCTCGGTCGGCGCGGGATGTGCGGTCCACGTAAAGGCGTCGGCTGAGCTATATGCGAACAATAGGAGAGGCCGAATGCGATTCGTCCTGTTTCCCATGGAACCGTGAATCGTCCGGCAATTGATCGCAATGATCGTCCCGGCAGGTCCCGTCAGATCGACGGCGTTGGAGACGCCGGCACGGGCCGCGTCTTCTTCCGAGAGATGGCCGCTCCAAGTGCGGTTCGCATTGTACTCGGAATAAATTTCACCCTTGTGACTTCCTGGAACGCAGGCCAATGGCCCTTCCGCAAGCCCAACATCATGAAAATAAACGCCGAGTGTCACCGGGCTAAAATTCGTGTGGGGCCAGGCCGGAATATCTTGATGCCATTTCACGATCTCGCCACCACCCGGATGCTTGTAGTTGAGCTTGCCGTGATGGAACTTGATGTCGGGTCCAACCAAGTCCTCCGCGATATCGGTAAAGACCGAGCTGCGGGCAAACTCCCAGAAATCCGGATGTCGCGCTTCCGGCCCTCGCAACCGGCGGACATATGGTTTTTCCGCAGAATGCTCCGGCGCCAGATCGTAAGCGTCGCTGGAGGCGGTTTCCTTGCGGCTCAATTCAGTAAACTCATCCGACAACGCCCGCAGACGGTCCAGCCATTCTGCGCTCAGAAGTCCCTCGACCTTGAGAAACCCCTGCTCGAAATAGAGCTGGCGTTGTTCCTGGGTCAAAGCGACAGGGTCATGTGTAAGAATATTTTCAGGGGTCACGATTCATCTCCTCCCTGCGTTATAATCTAGGTCGCATTTCAACCACCGCAATTCGAAGCACTCAGGCCATAATTCCGGGTTAACCCTTACGGGCGCCCCGGAATGACGCCATATCTATAAAGCAAAACGGTCATTCCGGATTGCGAAGCAGACCCGGAATTATGGCCTGAGCAAACCGCATTAGCCTGTGGCGCGCATCTTCCCTAAATTGAGAGAACCGAGAGTTCGGCGAACGACGGTGTTTCATCGCCATGATGGACAGTGTTTCGGGCCACTCGGATATCGGCGTCGGTATCGCGTGCTAAAACCGGATTGCCGCTATTGGTGTTGCGGGCCCGGCGCGGGAAATTACTGCTGCTCACGTCAACCCGTAACCGGTTCCCCGCCGCGACCGTATGGTGAATATGCCCCAGCGGAATTTTAACATGGACGATCTCGCCGTCCGATAACCGACGCGGTTCCGCCGCGCCGTCGCGATACATTGCGCGGATCACGCCGTCCATCAGCAAGGCCGCTCTTCCGTCTGAAAATACTTCGACAAGCTTCGCCACGAAATCGGTGTCCGGGCAATCCGACGACACATGCAGCGAGACGCTTACCGGCCCCGCCAATGTCACTGGCGCCTCCAATAGCTCTCCGATATAGGTCAGGCCGTAATTCGGATGCGCCTCCGCCGATCGTTGGTCCAACGGACCGGCATCGATAGCCATGTTACGCCCACCATAAGTGGGCACCGGGTTGCGGGGGTCGTAGGTGAAGGCTCGCTCCCCGTTCGCAGTATCGCCCGCCGACATCGCGCCGTCCGTGCCGAGGGAAAGCCGCATCGGGCGGGCCGTCGGAACCGGCCAGCGTTCCGCCATTTGCCAATCCTTCGCGACATATCCCGCCGGATTATCCGTCCAAGCGTGGGGGGAGTAATGTATCGGCGGCTCCTGCATGATCTGTGAATCAGCATCTTTCAGCCAGTGATTGAACCATTCGAAGTAAGGGTCACGGGGCCAGAACTGCTCTTCGTAAATGAAGTAGTGCCCGTTCGGCCCAATCCACAGTCGCTGATTGCCGACCCGCGCCTGAATATCCGAGTAGGCGGCTAGCACGCTGGTCAGGAAAATGTCGTACCAGGTGGTCGCATGAAACCCGGGAATGTCGATACTGCGGCGAAAATTATGAGCCGCCCGAAATGCGTCGGATGTGGGGTGCGTGACGATGTCGTCGAGAAACGGCTGCCAAGTCGAGAAATCCGGATAGCCCGCCATCGGCAAGGACATCCAATCTTCAGATCCGGTATAAGGCGGCGTCCCCTGCCGCGCAGCATCCAGCTTTTGGTAGCGCTCCATGGCCCGTTCCGCCGCCGCATCCATCTCCGCCTCACTGAGCCCCGCGCGCACCCGCGCCGCTTCGCGGTGAGAGACCGAGAGCCCCGGAATATTCTTCGCTACCCAAAGCCAAAGCCGTTCCATCTCAATCGACTGGCCCTCATACACCACATCGTCATAAATGCTGGAGCCGCCGACCTGCGCCCAGAACGCCTGCAAGGACGGATGCCGCGTTGATGCCGCCGCATAGGTGGTGGTGGCGCCGGCGGAGGAACCGGACATACCGACCCGCCCATTGGTCCAGTCCTGGGCCGATATCCATTCCAACGTGTCCCATCCGTCCGACGCGTCGTCCGCATACACCCGGTCTTCCCCTTCGGAGGCAAACCGTCCGCGCGTGTCCTGGTAGACGGCGGCGTGCCCTTGACGGACAATGTTCCGCCATCCCCGCAGAATAGAGCCCCGAAGCGGCTCCTCGGCGGCAGGCAGCCAACCTTGCGATACATCCGTATTCGCCGTCCCGCCGGAATTGGTGATGCCATAGGGCGTGCGCTGCAAAATGACCGGATAGTGCGGCCCACCGTCCGGCGGCAGAAAGACGAACGTGTTCAAGCGCACGCCATCACCCATCGCAACATAGGTTTGGAAACAGCGCGCCCCGGTTTCAGAATCGATATGGTCGGTCATTCTCTTTGCCTTATCGTAGTGTCACACTCTATGACCTAGTAGAGATCACCCGGTTTTCGCAGGCCAACGATCACGCAAGATCGAAAGAAACGCTGCCGCCGCCGGGGTGACGACACGATCCCGACGACTGATAACGGAAAGATGCTGTACCGCGCCGGGTGCCTTCAAAGGGCGAGACGACACTTTATCGGGATGGCCACCGTTGAAATAGGTCGCCGGGACGATTGCAGCTCCCAAGCCTTCAGCGACGAGTTGGAACGCCGTGGTGAACTGACCGACGGTGAAATGCGAATTGAGGATGACGCCGGCGGCTAATGCGGCGACGTCCAACGTGCGCCGCGCCGCAGCTTCGGTAGGCATCGAAACCAATCGCTCTTCAGGGAGATCGCTCAAAGATACCGATTTCCGCCGCAGTAGCCTGTGCCCATTCGGCAACGCGATGCGGAAGCCATGCTCGCCCAGAGCCTCCAATTCCAAATGTTCGCCAACATCGGCGCTATCACCAAGCCCAAAGTCGGCCGACCCGCCGCGCACCTCTTCAAGGACACGTGCTTGCACGCCTTCGCGCAACTCGACGGCGACGCTCGGATATTGTTCGGCAAATTGGCGGATGACGGTCGGCAAGATACCGTGCGCAATGGTCATCAGGCTCGCGATCACCACCTGACCGCGTTCAACATCCGCCAATTCGCGGATATTGCGGATACCGAGACCGAGATCGCTCAGTAATCTTTCCGCCATCGGCATGAACTCCCGCCCGGCCGCAGTTAAGGCGACTCGGCGGGTCGTCCTGGTGAAAAGCGTAACGCCCAGCATGTCCTCCGCTTTACGCACTGTCCGAGTCAGCGTCGGTTGCGATATCCCAAGATCGGTGGCCGCCGCAGCAAAGTTGCGATATTCGGCAACCGCTACCAATGCTCGCAGATGACGGGTACTGAGATCCAATCCCAAACCCCGATTCAAATCATCCATGTGAAATTCTATTATTGTGTTTTATGCATTAATATATCGTATCGGATATTAATTGCATTAATTAAAAAATACCAAAATAATCCCTATCATCGCCGCCACACAGGAGGCGGCTATATCAATTGTTAGACAGACAAAGGGAGCCCTCGGGAATGACGCTCAGTTCGAAACGCTACGAGGTCGACGACATCCTCGCGGCGCAGGAATTCTATCACAGCCGACAGTGGACCGACGGGTTGCCCGTGGTCCCGCCCACCGCCAACGCGGTGCAGGCCTGCCTTGATTGGGCGATGATGCCGGCGGACCATCTGGTCGGGATCGAGCCGGTGCGAAACCGCGCCATCACAGCCGAGAAGCTCGCCATCAACGCCATTATGGCAGGCTGCTTGCCGATGCATTTCCCGGTCGTGATCGCCGCCTTTACCGCCATGCTGCAGGAGCCATTCCTAGTCCACGGCGCCACGGCGAGCACCGGCGGCTGCGCAGTCCTGGTCGTGATCAACGGCCCAGTCCGCGAAGAAGTCGGCATGAGCAGTTCGTTCAATGTGCTCGGCTCCAGCGACCGCGCGACAACGGTTATCGGACGCGCCATTCGCCTCATCCTGTGTAACTTGCTGGATGTGCGGCCGGGGCAGATCGATCGATCCACCTTGGGCCATCCCGGCAAGCTCAGCTATTGCATCGCCGAGGACGAGGACAACTCGCCCTGGAATTCGCTCGCCGAAGATCGAGGTGTTCCGCGCGAAGCCTCCGCGGTGACCGTCATGGCCGCTGGCGCGCCGCGCCAACTCATGAATGAGTGGACAACGAAGCCCGAAGAAATTCTCGATACGTTCTGTGCCGAGATCAAAGCCAATCTGCGCCACTATTCGATCTATCCCGGCAATTACGCCATCGTCATCCCACCGCAGCTGCGCACGCACTTCGATGAAGCCGGTTGGGGGCGCAAGGAGATCCAGCAATACGTCTTCGAGAACGCCCGTATCCTCCGCCGCGAATGGGCGGATGTCGGCAAGGGCGCGGTGGTCGGACGACGCGGCGATCAAGAATACCCCGCCCTCCCCGATCCGGAACATTTGCTGATCATTGCGGCGGGCGGACCGGCCGGCGGCTTCGGCGCGGTCATCCCGCCGTGGCTCGGCCACAAGAGCAAAGCCGTCACGGTCGCGATCGGCGCCTGCCTCGATTGCGAACCCCCGGCCAACTAATTAACACACTTCCAAAGACCAAGGAGAAGCACATGACGCTTGAAATACTGGACCCGACCCACGAGGGAGATACTAGCGGCTTCGCGCTCGCATCCCGCCTCTCGGCCCTGGAAGGGGCCACGGTCGGTATCATCTCAAATGGGAAGCGGAACACGATCCCGTTCTTTGACGCCTTCGAGGATGAGATGAAACGAACATACGGCGTGGCCGAGGTCGTCCGCCGTATCAAATCCAACTACAGCGCACCTGCTGACAAGTATATCGTCGAGGAAGCGGAAAATTGGGACGCTGTCGTCGCCGGGATCGGCGACTGAGGCAGTTGCTCGTCGTGCAGTTTGCATGATGCAGTGATTGGCGAAAAAATCGGTAAACCTTCCGTCGGCATCATGACGACGAAATTCGTCAGTGCGGCTGAATTGATGGCTCGGGTGTTGGGCGTGGACGGCTATCCGTTCGTGGTCATCGACCATCCCATCAGCAGCGCTTCGGGAGAGGTGCTGGACAATTGGGCGAGACAGGCCGCACGCGAAAGCATGGACCTGCTCATTGGCGCGAACCGTTAAGCGCGCATGAGCGATACATCCGCCGCGCAAGGCGGCCCGCTCTCCGGATACAAGATCGTTGAGATCGCCGGGATCGGGCCCTCACCCCTGTGTTGTTCACTGCTTGCGGATATGGGTGCAGAAGTCATCCGCATCGACCGTAAGGGGCAGACCGGCCTCGGATTCGAATACGCCGGCGCCAAGGCGGATATCCGCCGCCGCGGACGCCCTTCCGTTGCCGTCGACCTGAAGCATCCCCAAGGAGTTGAGACCGTGCTGCGGTTGGTGGAGAGCGCCGACGCCATCATCGATCCCATGCGCCCCGGTGTGATGGAACGCCTCGGCCTCGGCCCCGATGTCTGCATGGCTCGTAACCCGCGCCTCATCTTCGGCCGGATGACGGGATGGGGGCAGACCGGACCGCTCGCCAATGTGGCGGGGCATGACATCAACTACATCTCGCTCTCCGGCGTGTTGCACGCCATCGGGACAAAGGAACGTCCCGTACCGCCGCTCAACGTCATCGGCGATATGGGCGGCGGCGCGATGTTCCTCGCCATGGGATTGCTCGCCGGTATCCTTGAAGCCAAAAACTCCGGCAAAGGCCAAGTCGTCGATGTCGCCATGACCGAAGGCTCGGCCTATCTGGCGATGGCGTGTTTCGGCCTCGCCTCCGCCGGTCACTGGAAAGATGAGCGGGAAAGCAACGCCCTCGATGGCGGTGCCCCGTTCTGGCGCTGTTACGAGACCAAGGACGGCAAACATATCTCGCTCGGCGGCGTGGAGGCGAAGTTCTACGCGATGCTGTTAGAGGCGCTCGATCTCGACCCAGCCGACCTGCCCGAACAGTTGGACCCGGAAGGCTGGCCCGAAGTCATCGCTATTTTCGACGCGAAGTTCAAAGAGAAAACCCGTGACGAATGGTGCGAGATCATGGAAGGCACCGACATCTGTTTCGCCCCGGTTCTCAACTTCAGCGAAGCGCCCGAACATCCACACAACAAGGCGCGCGGCAGCTTTGTTGAGGTTGACGGGATCATGCAACCGGGTCCGGCGCCGCGCTTCAGCCGCACCCCCTCCAGCGTCAAATTCGGTCCACCCGATTTCGGCGCGCAGACCGAGGAAGTTCTCTCCACCTGGGGATTCTCCGACGGCGATATCAACGAGCTAAAGGGAGCGAATGCCATCGGTCGGGACGAATGAAGTCGGATGGGATTCTAAGCGGCATTCGCGTCCTCGACCTCTCACAATATCTCGCCGGTCCGCACGCAACCCTTCTGCTCTCGGGGATGGGAGCAGAGGTCATCCGTCTCGACAATCCGGTGACTGGAGATTCGCTATCGGGCGCGCCGGTGTTCTATGGCGAGCAAGGCCCGACGATCCAAAAACGCGACGACAGTGATATCGGCATCGCCTTCCTGAAGCGCCAGCGCGGCAAGAAATCGATCACGCTTGATTTGAAATCGCCGGAAGGCCACGCGCTGTTCCGACGCCTGGTCGAGAAAGCCGACGTGCTGGTGGAGAACTTCAGCGTCGGCGTGACGGAGCGGCTCAAGATCGACTGGCCACGCCTGCAAAAGGTTAATCCACGGCTCGTCTATTGCTCGATCACCGGCTATGGCGCCACTGGCCCGGACGCGAAGCGCCGCGCCTACGATCTGACGACGCAAGCCATGTCCGGATTGATGAGCGTGACCGGCCAGCCGGGAAATCCGCCCACCAAGGCCGGGACCCCGCTTGCCGACACGGTGTCGGGTGGTTTCGCCTTCTCCGGTATCCTCGCCGCCCTCTTCCATCGCGAGCGCACGGGCGCAGGTCAATTCGTCGATATCTCCATGGTCGATGTCTTGTTTTCGCTGATCTTCGATGAAGCGCTCGACATCTATGACGACCTCGGCATGGATTTCCAGCAGGGCAATCGGATCATGCGGTTCTCACCCTTCAACGCCTATCCGACACAAGACGGTTGGCTGGTGATCGGCATCGGCCACGATGCGATGTGGCGCTCCCTCTGCACCCTTATCGAGCGCGCCGACCTCGGAGATCACCCGGATTGGGGACGCATGGATTGGCGGGTCGCCCACAACGATCAAGTCGATGCGGTGCTAACCGAATGGACCCGCGATCAAACGACCGCGGGCGCCGTCACGGAGCTCGAAGCCGCCGGTATTGTCGCCTCTCCGGTTCAAGACATCGACGATCTGCTAAGCTGGCCGCATCTCCAGGAGCGCGGAATGATCAATACAGTCGCACATCCCACCCTTGGTGAATTACCCAATCTCAAGGCGGCGGGTTTCCCGTTGAAGTTCAGTGGCGCCGAGACCGGTTACGGCGGAGCATCCGCACCCTGCGGCACCCACAACGAGGAGGTTTACGCCAATCTTCTCGACCTCAAACCAGCAGAAATCGACGCTCTTAAAGCGCGTGCGATTATTTAGCGGAAGGGCCTACCTGCTACCGTGCACGACAAAGGGCGCGCCGGTGGTTCGGTGTAGCCTGCGGCGGTCCTCCTCACTGTAATCGTTGACCCCGTAATGCATGGTGCAACGATTGTCCCACACGACGAGATCGCGTTGGGACCAACGATGACGGTAGGTATAGACCGCCATTTGTGCACGTTCGTAGAGCATGCCCAGGAACGGCGCGCTTTCTTCCACGCTCCAACCCTCGATCCGGTTCACGAAGGCGGGGTTGATATAAAGGGTTTCATATCCCGCTTCGTGGCGATGAACGACGGGATGAATGACCTCGTCGCGGTACTGTGCTTTCAAATCCTTCTTATTCGGATCGCTCTCCGCCGTCGGGTCGTAATTAATCGATCCCGCTTGGCTTTTTCCCATCACGAAGGCCGTGGCGTGGACGGCTTTCAACCCACGCAGCGTCTCTTGCAACCCCGGGGTCAGATCGTCGAAGACGGCGCGGAGCGAACTCCAAATCGTATCCGCGCAGGCCTCTGGCGTCTCGAGCCCATAGAGGCTTGTCACCGCAACCGGTTCCTCGCGAAACGTCACATCGGTATGCCATGCGGCCGCACGCGGCCCGGCATTCCCCGGCTTGTTGAACATCAACTCGATCTTAGGATTTTCCATTAGCGGCAGTGTGCTACGCGCCGACAATTCCTGGGGATGCACATCCAATTCGCCAAAACGCTCCATGAACGTGGCGTGTTCGTCCGGCGTTAGATGCTGATCCGGAAAGACCACGACATGGCGCTCGTGGAACACATCGCGAATGTTTGCCCAAACCGCATCATCAACACTTCGGCAATCGATGCCGTGTAGGCGCGCACCAAGCCGTTTGCTCAACGGTTCCGCAAAAACTTGATTGGATCCTGAATTGGTTCCGTCCACGATTTATTCCCCAATTTGGTTTTGGCATTGTGGGAATAAGAATGGCGGAGGATTGCGTCGCTTCAATAGGGCGCGCGATATATCGAGGTTAGCTGGCCTTCCACTTGAAGGCATGATCGAAATAATTCATGGCCACGGCAACCAATCGGCTGCGCCTTGCAGGATCGAAGCGTTCGTTTGGCCGACCCTCAGCGCCGGCGACAAGCGCCGCCTCCAGCATCTTGGCGAGCGTCTCGTTGCCTGCCTGGCACGCGATCCGTTGCGCGGTCAGCACGTCGTCGATAGCGCGTCGCCGCTCGTGCCGTCTTTTGAATTCTTCGCCTGACGCCATCTGCGTCCTGCCCCCAACAGTGATTTCGTGAGTACACTATCTGCTGATGAGCTGACCTAAAACTGACTGAATTCTTTACAATTCGTTAATACCCTCGAGTATTTACAGCTATTCACCCGCCATACGATTATAAAAATGCAGATCGCAAATTTTCCATTCGCGGTAATATGATAAGCGCACGTCACGTATGCAGCCCTTTTATAAATTCGGATAAATCTGAGATTTCCCGAAAATCATGAACTAATTCGATGCTGCGCGCAATTTGACCTTCCGACATAGGCGCGTTTGGTGTGAGTGCACGGAACTTAGCGTCGACATCCGTCCAGTCGATGCCAAGACACCCCGCCCCTTTCGGCACGAACACCGTATTGCTTACGATCCGGCCGTCCATGGTCTCTATGCTCACGCTCGCCCCTTGTCGGTAATCTTCCAAATTGTCGGTTGGCTCCGGCCCGGCGCTAACTTTATCGATCAATGTATGAATGACCGGATCGGCGATCTTCTCCGGGCTTGCGTGCACCCAGCCGAAGGCATGATCGCGCACGCCCGCCGCCGTGAAATAAGCGGGGCTGTGCGCCATATCAATCAAATCCTTCGGGTGTAGCGGTCCCGACAGCGCCGTCATACCGGGCCGCGAGACAGTAATAGACGCCACTTCCTCCGGCACGATATTACCTTCGCGCGCGGCGTTGGCACCTGCTTCGCCCAGGGCGTGATAGGG
>CAXAGK010000019.1:0-19668 GCA_963968305.1 uncultured Rickettsiales bacterium
CAACGGGTGGTTTGCCCAGATAACGGGTCTCGACGGGAAAAGCACGGCCCGCGCTGGCAACAACCGGTGCATCTCCCATTAATTCAGCAATCGGGGCCACGTCCAGTGTGGCCGACATCACTAAAATGCGCAGGTTTTCACGCAGGCCTGCCTGACAGTCCAGACACAATGCGAGGCCCAGGTCAGCCTGCAAATTACGTTCATGGAACTCATCAAAGATTACAGCCGCTACACCTTCCAGAGAGGGGTCGCTTTGCAGGCGGCGGGTCAGTATGCCTTCGGTGACGACCTCGATGATGGTGTCTGGGCCGATCTTGTTGTCCAGTTGGATACTGTAGCCGACTGTTTTACCGACGGGCTCGTTCAGGGTTTGCGCCATACGTTGGGCCGCGGCCCTTGCTGCCAGACGACGCGGTTCCAGCATGATAATCTTGCCACCCTTTCGCCACGGTGTGTCCAGAAGCCTCAGAGGAACCCGTGTGGTTTTCCCAGCACCGGGAACGGCCTGAACAACGGCATTCGGAGTGTGCTCAAGGCTTGCACAGAGTTCCGGTAATATGTCATCGATTGGCAGTTTGGTCATGGTTGCGGATCGTGTCGATTGAGCCTGCCATTATCAAGCGTCGATAAGGCAGAATCAGAGCAACTGTGATTGAACCATGGGTCAGCGATCCATAGCGTTCGCGGATGAGTATACCGTTCCGCTATTTCACTAGCTCGCCGGAGGTGATCCGCATGGCGGTGATGCATTACTTACGTTAACCGCTTTCGCTCCGGCAACTCGCGCTAGCGCATTATCGTATCCGGCATTCTTGAGACAAGTTCGTATTAGACTGACACCGCCAGGGAATGTCCTATTTTCCGCAGCTCGCTGTCCGTCGCGTCGCTGTTGAACTGGGCATTGGGTTGGGGAGCGGACGCAATTCAGCGCAAACTAATTGCCCGGCAGATGGGACTCTAGTTTGTTTCTAGCAATCAGTATGGTCAGAAAGGTTCGGTAGCCGTGCTGACTGGAAACTTGCATCTGCCTTTTCGACAACGGGACCAGGATCCTGAATAGGAAAATGTTTCATTCCCTAACCTGCTGAGCCTATCGGGCCATATAGTCTTGATAAGAAACATAGATATTTTGCTGATGAATAGGTTTGATTGGCTGCCAAAAGTAACAATACAGAAGAAGGAAAGTTTGAGATGAACAAGACGATCGGATTTGTCGATTGCACGCTCCGCAGTCCGATGAGAGACGACGGAGCGGGGAGCGGTACGCATTCACATGGCACGCGTCGAGAGGTCGTCGTCAATGGCACGCGGGTTAAGACTATCGATATTCACGCGCATTGCGTGGTCCCGGCCGCCTTGGAAGTACTGGACCAGAAGGCCGGCAACACCGAACTTCTGATGGATGACACAAGCACGCGGATTGCCGCAATGGATGCCCAAGGCATCGACGTGTCGGCGCTTAGCATTAATCCGTATTGGTATCATGCGGGGCGCGATGCTTCGGCAGAGCTCATCCGTATTCAGAACGAAGCGCTTATCGAGATCTGTGCTGCCACGCCGGATCGGTTCGCGGCATTCGCCACGGCGGCGCTTCAGCATCCGGACCTCGCGGTTGAGCAAATCGAATATGCGGCCAAGACGCTCGGCTTCCGCGGCCTCAGCGTTGGCGGCAGCGTCGAGGGGCGCGAACTGGCGGACCCATCATTCGATCCTATCTGGGCAAAATGCGAGGAACTCGACCTGCTGATATTCCTGCATCCAAGAGGAACGACTGAGCTAGAGCCAAGTGGTCGCCTCGGCGGCAGCGGGTTGCTAGAGAACACGATCGGCAATCCTCTTGAGACGACGATCGCGTTGTCGCACCTGATCTTCGAGGGTACCTTGGATCGCTTCCCCGGCCTCAAGATTTGCGCCGCGCATGGCGGCGGCTATCTTCCGTCCTACGCCAACCGCTCGGACGCGGTCTGCCGTACGTTCCCCAACCGGGTCGGCCCGTTGCCAAAGAAGAATCCGACGGCTTATCTAAAAGACGGCCAACTCTTCTTCGACACAATTGTCTTCACGCCGGAGGCACTTCGCCACCTCATCGCTGAGACCGGTCCCGGCCAAATCATGGTCGGCACCGACTACCCGTTTCCTTGGACCAGTACGGAGATCGATCTTGTTTTGAACACACCGGATTTAAGTGACGATGACCGTATCGCAATTCTGGGTGGAACCGCCGCCAGGTTACTGGGTCTGGAGTCCTAAGCTCGTTGCATTAGCTTCTCAGCGATGCGCTGAAAATATCTCAAATTCATTGCTGAATTTGACGCAATGATCCTGCCGATGACCCCAGAAGGAGAAGATTTATGGGTGACGATCTTGTGCTTTACGACACGGACGGTGATATCGGCATCGTGACGATGAACCGACCCGAGAAGCTCAACGCCATTAGTCACGAGCTGCGAACCGCTGTCTCGGACCCGCTGATCCGGGCGGACAACGATGAGGCGGTGAACGTCGTCATCTTGGGCGCGGCGGGCCTCGGGATTGTCCCGTCCGGGCGCGGTACGCAATCGCGACCCGATCCCAATCATCCCTCCGGAGTGGCACCAGGAAAGCGTCCGCGATTGACTCCAAATCCGGCCATTCTGCTTGGCGACGGTGGATCGGTCATGCCGTTCGGGGCCCCTGGCGGCGACAGTCAAGTTCAGGCGATGCTACAGGTTGTTCTAAATGCGTTTCACTTCGGTATGGATATCCAAGAGGCTATCGACGCGCCACGTTTCATGAGCATGAGCTTTCCAAACTC
The DNA here is from genome assembly GCA_963968305.1 of uncultured Rickettsiales bacterium. Classification (GTDB taxonomy): domain Bacteria; phylum Pseudomonadota; class Alphaproteobacteria; order UBA8366; family UBA8366; genus UBA6544. The sequence continues at coordinate 2,795 of CAXAGK010000019.1, forward strand.
GTTTGCCCCCTACAACCATTATCCAGGACTTCTGGGGCTCGAGGATCGTTTTCCGTCAAATACGCCCGAAGAACTCATCTCACTCGGGCATAAGATCGAAAAATTTCCTGCATATTCACGCCGTCTTGCTTCGGTTGAAGCTGTTCTTTACCAACCGAATACAGGGTTTTTCCGATCGGGGGCTGATCCGCGACAACCCGCCTATGCCATTACGGTGTAGTGCAAATTCAGGGAGGGCGAAATGCCCAAACGGATGACAGGTGGCCAAGCGATTGTCGGCACGCTGACGACGCAGGGCATTGATACGATATTTGGCCTGCCCGGTGTGCAGCTCGATAACACGTTCGACGCTTTGTACGAGTCGCGGAATGCCATTCGCACCATTCACACGCGTCACGAACAAGCGGCCGCCTACATGGCTCTCGGATACGCTCAAGCGAGCGGGCGCGTTGGTGCATGTATCACCGGCCCTGGTCCCGGACTACTCAATACCGGTGCGGCAATTGCCACGGCGGCGGGATCGAACGCTCCGGTGCTGTGCATAGCCGGACAAATTCCCTCGAGCCAAATTGGGGGCGGTATGGGTATGACCCATGAGATCCGCGATCAGAGCGCTGCAATGCGCGGCGTCGCCAAATGGGTAGGTCGGGCTGAAACACCTGCTGCGGCCCCTGAGGTTCTGCGGGAAGCGTTCCAACAGATGTTGGGCGAACGCCATCAGCCGGTGGTCTTCGAGATGGCCCCGGACATCATGGGTAAATCGGAAGACGTAGATTTACACGAACTCCAAGAGTATCGGCATGACCCGGTTCCCGCTGAGGACAAGCTGGAAGAAGCGGCTCGCTTGCTCGGACAGGCAGAGAGGCCCGCTATCTTCGTTGGCAGTGGCGTCTTTGGTGCGGAAGCTGAATTGCAACGCGTTGCGGAGTTGTTGGAAGCACCGGTCATTATGAGCCGGACGGGAAGGGGCGCGCTGAGCGATCGGCACTACCTGGCGCAGATCATGATTTCCGGCCAAGAGCTTTGGGATGAGGTCGATGTGGCGCTTGTCGTCGGCACGCGTTTTTCCGCGCCGGGATTGGCTTGGGGCCGAGAGAAGGACGTCACACTGGTCCGGATCGATATTGATCCAGAGCAAGCGCAAAAGCCGCGCGAGGCGGATGTGACACTCATCGCACAAGCCAACACGTCACTCGCCAAGTTGGAATCTCGTATTCCTGTTCACAACCGCGTTCGACCGTCCCGGGAAGATGAATTACAGGCGGCCAAACAGGCCGCACTCGACAAATTGGCGGAACTTCAGCCGCAATACGGTTTTGCAAAGGTGATCCGAGCCGAATTACCGGACGATGGAATTATCGTCACGGATGTGACGCAGATGGCGAGCTTTCTGCAAAATTGGATGCCCGTCTACCATCCACGGACATTGATCACGCCGGGCTATCAGGCGACGCTTGGTATGGGCATTCCGACGGCGCTCGGCGCGAAGGTGGCGTGCCCTGAGCGTAAGGTAATCTGCATCAGCGGCGATGGCGGTTTCATGTTTAATGTACAGGAATTGTCGACCGCGGTCGCACACGGGATCGACGTGGTTATCATTGTCTTCAACGACAGTGCATTTGGAAATGTGAAGCGCTACCAAAAGGACAGCTATGGAGGCCGATACATCGGCGTCGATCTGCATAACCCCGACTTCGTGATGCTGGGCCGGAGTTTCGGCATGACCGCTATACGTGCCGAAACCCCCAATGCTCTGAGGGATGCTTTGCGCGAAGCGAACTCGACGCCGGGGCCGGCATTGATTGAAGTGCCGTTTCAGGAAGTCCCAAGCATTTGGAAGTTGATCCAACGACCATCATCCGCAGGGAACTAGATGCGCAATATCTTCCGACGGTGCCATGCATGAGGAATTCGGCAAAGGAAGCCGTAGCCGCAGTGTTCGACGATTTTGCCAATGAACCTAAATCATGAAGCAACCATAGCGGGCCTTTGCGAAACTGGAGAGTGCTGCCATCGCGAGCGGGATGGTGATCGTCGATAGTAAGCGCATGACGGTGCAGCACTTGGAGGGTGGAATCGTCCGAGAAGTTTTCGTAAGTGACGGTGACTCTGTGACCGTCAACCAGGTCATTGTTCGTCTCGATCAAACCCAGGTACGCGCAACCTTGGAACTACTGTTGGATCGCTACCGGTCCGCGGAAGCTTTGGAAGCCCGCCTTGTGGCTGAGTGAGACCGATTGCCGGAGGTCTATTTTCAACACGATCTCGCCGAATTCGAGAAGTATCCGAAGGTCGCGGAAAGGATGGATGGGCAGCGGAAAATTTTCGAAAGCCGCCGGCAATCTCACAAAGGTCAGGTCAGCATTCTGATGAAACGAATTGCGCAAAGTGACGAAGAAATCAATGGCCTCAGAGGTCAGATCAAGGCCGAGGAAACCTAGGTTAGTTTAATTTCCAAAGAAATCGCCGACGCTCGGGTGCTCTTCAACAAGGGACTTGCCAAACAGGTCCGCCTTTTGGCGCTCGAGCGCAATAAGGCGGAGATCGGAGGGAGCTTGCATCAGAACGGGGCGATGATCGCCCGCGCGCGGCAATCGATTTTGGAACTAGAAGCGCAAGTCATGGAGTGGACGACATCTCAAGTCAACGAAGTCGTCCAGGAATTACGCGAGGTTGGACAGGAGAAACTCGAACTTCGGGAACGCCTGAACGGGGCGGAAGACGTGTTGCAACGGACTTATGTCAGGGCGCCTATATTGGGAGTTATTATTGAATCTCAATCACATACGATTGGCGGAGTTGTCTCACCCGGCGAGACGCTTATGGATGTCGTGCCGGGTAACGAAAAGCTAATCGTCGAAGCGCGTGTCGATCCGACGGATATCGATGTGGTGCATCCGGGACTTGCTGCACAGGTCTGGATCACCGCCTTCAGCCAACGCACTACGGTGCCGTTGGATGGTACCATCTTGTCGATTTCTGCGGATCAGCTCACGGAGGAGCGCACCGGTGTTAGTTATTACCTCGTCCGAGTGGAGTTAAATGACGACCCGTCGGAGGCGCTCGGCGGCGCGGAGCTTTATCCGGGTATGCAGGCGGAGGTCATGATTGTGACCGGTGCGCAAACCCCGCTCGAATATCTGGTGCGACCGATCACCACGAGCTTAAACCGCGCGATGCGTGAGAACTGACGCTAAGTCAGGGCCCCCGGGCCGCTGGAAATATTACGTCGTCTACCTACCCTCGATCACTAATAAATTCGTTTTTCGAGAAAGGCATTTGGATGGAGCCGGAGTATATCGTGATCGGAGCCGGGTCGGCGGGATGCGCCGTTGCTTGCCGGTTGGTCGAAGGGGGTGCCACGGTTGCTCTGCTCGAAGCTGGCCCGAAGGATAGCAACCCCAGAATTCACGTACCGGCGGCATTACGCCCCCTGTTGAATGACGCGAAGGTCAATTGGAATTTCCTGGCCGAACCGGTGGATAGTGCCGGAGGACGTCGGGTGAGCTTGCCGCGCGGTAAGGTGCTCGGCGGGTCCAGTTCGATCAACGGCATGCTATATGTGCGCGGTAACGCTGCCGACTATGACGGCTGGGCGCAGCGCGGTTGCCGGGAATGGTCCTATGATGAGGTCTTGCCGTATTTTCGGAAATCGGAATCCTACAAACAGGGTGGCGATGAGGCCTACCGGGGCGGAGATGGGCCGTTAAAGGTCGAGGATTACCGCACTATTCTGCCGATGACCCATCGTTTCGTCGAAGCCGCCCAACAGGCGGGCTTTCCGTTCACACCTGACTACAACGGCAACCAACAGGAAGGGGTCGGCTATTCGCAGATGACACGTAGGGGCCGGTTTCGCGGCTCCACGGCACAGACATATCTGCGCGCAGTGCGGGGCAATCCAAAACTGGAGGTCGTCACCGGTGCCCGGGCCGGGCGATTGATTTTCGAGGAGACGAAATGCGTCGGTGTGACGTATCGCCAGGGCGGTCAGGACAAGGAAGTCCGTGCGAGCAAGGAAGTGATTTTGTCTGGCGGAGCCTATAATTCTCCGCATCTATTGCAGGTCTCAGGTATTGGTCCGGCGACGCACCTCAAAGATATTGGTGTGGAGGTTCTACATAACTTGTCCGGCGTGGGATCGAACCTCGCCGATCATTGGGGCGCGCGGCTCAAGCATCATGTCCGGCCGCAGGAAATCACCATGAACCAGCTTTCGCGGTTCCCGCGCGTAGTGCCGGAAATCGCGAAGTACGTTCTGTTCGGCAACGGAGCGCTGACCTTTGGCGTCACCAGTGCCATAGTGTTCTGCCGCAGCCGTCCCGGTCTCGCGAGCCCCGACCTACAGCTCTCCTTCACGCCCGCAACGCCGATCGATACCGGTCAAGGTGCCTTGGAGAAGGAACCGGGTGTCCAGTGCACCGCCATCCCCGTGCGCGCCGAAAGTCGTGGTCACGTGATGGCGCGGAGTGCAGACCCGATGGACGACCCGGCTATCACCCCCGCCTATTTGACCGATGAGAACGACGTCAACGTATTGGTCGCGGGCGTCGAGATGACGCGCAAAATATTCGACGCACCGGCATTGAAGGAAGTGAGTTTGGGAGAGACCGCGCCGGGGCCGGATGTTCGAACCCGAGACGAGATTCGCCAATTTACGCGCGAACATGGCGGCACCATCCATCATCCTGTCGGCACGTGCAAAATGGGTGAGGATCCCGCTGCGGTCGTCGATTCCCGTCTCCGCGTGCACGGTATTCAAGGACTGCGTGTCATCGACGCGTCGATCATGCCGACGCTGACAACCGGCAATACCAACGCCCCGGCGATCATGATCGGGGAAAAGGGGGCGGCGATGATATTGGAAGACGCTAAACTTTAGGGGGACTTGAGCCGGAGTCCCATTGAGAAACCACCGTCCGTCCTTTAAATTCGTACCTGCGGGCGCGCGCCCGCGGATAGTTGGAACTTTACCCGCAATTCGACCAATGAGGAGAATACCCATGGCAAGTCATGCAACCGGCGACGGAGGTATTCCACCAAGAGATGCGGGAAAGCGCGGTTTGACGCGGGTCATGACCCTTGGTGGAGCCTATGGAACGCGAAACTACACGGTGAAAGGTCTGCGTGATCAAAAGGGAAAGCGCGTTCTGGTGGAAACCCTACCGTTCTCGGTTGAGGAAGCCATCGCGGCGGAAGAGGCGGGCATCGACACCATGAAAGTACGCTTCGACCCGAACGCGCCTGAATCGGCGGCCGCCATTCGCCAGGCCGCGCCGAATACGTTCCAGGCGTTCTCTGTGCCTTTGATCGCGGCGGCGAGCCCGGAAGAAGCGGTACGTCTCGGGTATGCCGCGATGGCGGTCGGTGCTGATGCGATCATGTGCCAATGGAGCCCCCGCTTTATCGAAGCCGCCGCGGAAGCGGGCATTCCCGTGCAAGGTCACGCTGGTTTGGTACCACGTCGGAGCACCTGGACAGGCGGCTTGCGCGCGGTCGGAAAGACTCTCGATGAGGCGAAATGGGTCTATCAAGAAATCAAGGCGCTGGAAAACGCCGGTGCATATGCGGTTGAGGTCGAGGTCATTCCCGAAGCGTTGCTCGCCGAGATCAGTAAACGCACGAGCTTGATGACATCGTCCATCGGTGGCGGCAGTGGCGGCGACATTCAGTTCCTGTTCGCGGATGATATTCTCGGCAACAACGCACCGCCCTATCCCCGGCATTCCAAGCAATACCGGAACCTCTACAAGATGAAGCAGGAGATGCAGGCGGAGCGGGTCGCTGGTTTCAAGGAATTCGTCGATGATGTGCAGCAAAACCGTTTCCCGGCCGAAGAGCATATCATCAAGGCACCGGACGGGTTAATCGACGACTTCCTTGCGAGCCTGGACTCGGGCGATTAACGGTTCGTCGGGGCAAAGGCACCGTCGATGACTGACAACGAAAACGATTGGGTCGGCCAAGCGGTTCCTCGTTTCGAGGATGCGGCCCTATTGACGGGCAATGCCCGATTTATCGACGATCTGTCGCCTGTGCCGGGTATCCGGCATGTGGCCATGCTGCGGTCGCCTCATCCCCATGCGCGGATCCTCAATATCAATGCCGATACGGCGCGGGCTTTACCGGGGGTCACCGGGATCGTGACCGGTCAGGATATCGCTGCGTTGATGGACCCGTTGGTCAGCGCGGTGCGGGCGCCGATCACATATTATCCAATGGCCGTCGATAAAATACGCCATGCAGGCGAGCCGGTGGCGCTGATTGCGGCCGAAGACCGGTATATCGCTGAAGATGCGGCGGAACTGATCGAAGTGGATTACGAACCGTTACCGGCGGTCGTCGACCCAGTGGCGGCTCTGGCTGAAGACGCTCCCATCCTGCACGAAGGTGTGGGCAGCAATTTGGTGCACAACCGTCGTTTCGCCTATGGCGATCCGGATAAGATATTTGCCGAAGCCGCGCATGTGGTGTGCCTCGATTGGCACTACCCACGGCAATCCTCGACACCCATTGAGACCTACGGCGCCATTGCTCAATTCGAACGCTCGCCGGAGAGATATTCGATCTGGTCGAATTTTCAGGGACCGTTCATCTTGCAGCCTCTGATGGCGCGGGCGCTTCGGATTGGCGGCAATCAATTGCGCCTAATTTCGGCCCCGCATAGCGGCGGCAGTTTCGGCATCAAACAAGGGCTTTATCCCTATCTCGTATTATTAGCCGCCGCGAGCCGTATTCTCGAGTGTCCGCTAAAATGGGTTGAGGACCGGTTGGAGCACTTAATGGCGTCGTCCAGCGCGTCCGATCGGGCTGACTCGATTGAAGCGGCCTTCGATGATACGGGGCAACTCCTGGGGCTGCGCTATGACAATTGTGTCAATGTGGGTGCCTATGTGCGAGCGCCGGAGCCTGCCTCGGTCTATCGGATGCATGCGGCGTCAAACGGATGTTACAAGGTTCGCGACATCGCGGTCGAGAACCGGATGGTAACGACAAATAAAACACCCATCGGCCTCAATCGCGGCTACGGCGGCCCGCAGTTCTATTTCGGGCTCGAGCGCGCGATGGATGTGGCCGCGCGGCAGTTGAACTTCGATCCGGCAGAAATCCGGCGACGCAATTTCATCGCACCCGGCGACTTTCCCTATGAAGCTCCGGCTGGAGCGATCTACGACGCGGGAGATTACGGCAAGGCGCTCGACTTACTATTGGAGATATCAGGCTATCCGGATTTGCAGGCTAAGCGCGCGGAGGCGAAGGCGGCGGGGCGGTTGTTCGGGATCGGGTTTGGGGCTGGGGTTGAGCCGTCCGGCTCCAACATGGCCTATGTAACGTTGGCGCAAACGCCGGAGGAACGGGAGAAAGCGGGTGGCCGGTCCGGCGGCACGGCGGTCGCGAATGTCTCGATCGATCCCTCGGGAAGTGTAACCGTGCACCTCGACAGCACGCCTGCCGGGCAGGGGCACAACACCGTGGCGGCGCAGGTGGTAGCGGATGCGCTCGGCATGCGGCCGGACCAAGTTCACGTGAACAGCGCGATGGATACGGGAACAGGAACGTGGTCGCTGGCATCGGGAAATTACGCGAACCGGTTCGCCTCTATTGTTGTAGGTGCGATTACGGAGAGTGCCGGGCGAATTGCAACGAAGCTCAAGACGGTCGCGGCAGATATGCTGGAAGTTGCGGTGGAAGATGTGGAACTGACAGATGGGCGTGCCCGGATCGTGGGTGTGCCCGATAGCGGTATCGGCATTGGCCGGGTTGCGGCAGCAACGCATTGGCATCCAGCGGGGCTTCCAGCCGGTATGGCGCCGGGCCTTTATGAAACCGCTCTTCTTACGCCGGATGTGCTGGATGCGCCGGACAGCGCTGACCGTGTCGCCTCTGCAGTGACATTCGGGTTTATCTGCGATTTGGCGGCAGTCGAAATCGACCCTCAGACCGGGCGAGTGCGAATAGAGCGTTACGCATCCGTTCACGACGTTGGGCGGATCCTGAATCCCATCATTGTCGAAGGCCAGGTTCGGGGTGGCTTTGCCCATGGGTTTGGCGCCGCGATGTTCGAGGAGTTGATCTACGACGAGGACGGTAATTTTCTGTCCGGAACATTTGCTGATTATTTATGCCCTACCGCTGCCGACTTGCCACCGGTAGAGCTTGCCCATTCCCGCACGGACTCGCCGCAGAACTCACTAGGCTCGAAAGGAATGGGCGATGGCTCTTCGATGTTGACGCCGGTGGTTATGGCAAACGCCGTCTCCGACGCGCTCGACCGAGACGATATTGAACTGCCGTTGACCCTCGATAAGGTTTGGCGCTTGGCCAATGACGGGAAAGGGCAGTCATGAAACCGGCACCCTTCGAATATTGCCGCCCGGATACCCTGGAAGAGGCACTTTCGTTGCTTTCGGAATTCGGCGACGATGCGCTGGTTATGGCGGGGGGATTGTCGCTCGGTGCTCTGCTGAATATGCGGATGGTTCGACCGGAAGTCATTGTCGATATCAACGAGTTGGAGGCATTGGCGCAAATAGAACGCATCGAGAATAAAATTAGGATCGGAGCGCTTGCGCGGCAAGCGGATGTCTTAGTGTCGGCGGATTGCGCCGCTGCTCTACCGCTATTGATCGCTGGTTTGCACAATGTGGGTCACTATCAAACCCGCAGCAGAGGGACATTGGGTGGTTCCGTGGCGCACGCGGATCCCAGCGCCGAAACTCCCCTGTGTTTGGCGACGATGGCGGGTGAAGTCGAACTGTCATCCGTGCGGGGGGTGCGGCGGATGGCGGCGAGTGAGTTCTTTGAAGGCGCTCTGACGACGGCGCGCGAGGGAGACGAAATGGTGACCGCGCTGTATTGGCCGGTTCTGGGTGACGGCGCCGGCATTGCCTTTGAAGAGATTAATGAGCGTCGCGGCGATTTCGCGATTGTCGCGGCAGCTGCTTGGGCGCGGCACGATGGCGGAGCTTTCCAATGCGGGCTGGGTCTCGGCGGCGTGGAAGATCATCCCATCGGCCAAGTGGAAAGTGCCGAGGGAGAGATAGAAGAGATCGCCGAGCGAATGGCGAGCCAATTGGTCTGCGATCTAGAGCCCTTGGACGACAGGCGCGCTTCAGCGGAGTATCGCCGCCATCTGGCGTTTTATCTGGGACAAAAAGCAATGCGTCATGCCTTGGAAGGGGCAGTTCGATGAGAAGAGTAGCACCAGGTGAACGCGTCCGAGTGAACTGTAATGTGAATGGAAAGCCGCATAGTGGTTTCGCCGAATCGCGTACGTTGTTAAGCGATTTTTTGCGTCATGAATTGCACCTCTACGGCACCCACGTCGGGTGTGAGCATGGTGTGTGCGGTGCATGCACGATCATACTCGATGGTCGGTTAGCACGATCCTGCTCCACATTGGCCGTACAGGTGGAAGGCGCCGAGCTCACCACTATCGAAGGCTTGGCGACAGATGAGGAGCTGGATCGATTGCGGGACGCGTTTTCACGCCATGGCGCATTGCAGTGCGGGTTTTGCACGCCCGGCGTTTTGGCGTCGACGAGTCATTTTCTCAAACATTACCCGAGCCCGGATGAAGCACAGGTACGCGATATGCTATCTGGTCATCTTTGCCGATGCACTGGCTATGACGGCATGGTGCGCGCTATTTTGGAATTTGCGGAAGGAGCAAGCGAATGACGATGGCGCGCATGCTCGCGGCCTCGACCGCACGGGAACCTGGCGCAACGGCGATTGTGGATGGGGATGTTCGGCTTTCCTATGCGGAATGGCAGGCTGATATTCAACGGCTCGCGGGTGGTTTGAATGGGTTGGGTCTTTCCACTGGTGATCATCTCGTGGCTGCATTGTCGAACCGATTGGAGATGGCGAGCCTATACTGGGCATGCCAGACGCTAGGTGTAATATTCAGCCCATTCAATTGGCGCGCGTCCGGGTCCGAAATGGCTTATGTGATTGAGGATGCCGAAGCGAAAGTCGTGATCTACGAGTCTCGCTCGGCCGAAGCCGTGTTGGCAGCCGTCATCGAAACCGGGTTTCCGGTGGGTCGACTCATCCGTGTCGACGGTGACGGGGCGGGTATCGATTATGCTGGGTTGACCGCCGCGGAACCATATAACGGTCTGGAGGCCGCTGACGACAACGCTATATGCTTGATGCTTTACACATCGGGCACGACGGGTCGACCCAAGGGTGTGCCACGGTCTCATGCGGCTGAGCGGACGGCGTCGCTTGGCTGTTTAGCGCAACTGCATTACCGCCACGGTGAAGTCAGCTTGGGCGTCATGCCGCTGTTTCACACGATGGGAGTGCGCAGTCTGCTGATGTCGGCCTTCCTCAACGGCACCTTCGTCTGCATGCCGGCTTATGACACCGGGGCGGCGCTTGCGATGGTCGGTGAGGAGAAGATCACTTCCCTGTTTTTGGTACCGACCATGTTCCACGACATCGTCCACCGGGCGGATCTGAAGGATTTCAATCTCAGCTCTGTCAACAATATTGCCTATGCGGGCATGTCGATGACCACGGCATTGGTTGAGCGCTGCGCAGCGATCTTCCCGGAAGCGCAGTTTAGTAATTTCTACGGTTCCTCCGAAATTTACACCTTCGCGGTCCGCAATAATTTGGCTGAAAACCCGGGATCGGCCGGGCGCGCCGGGATCGGTCAAACTTTGCGGGTCGTTCGCGCCGACGCGGACGAGCGTGTGGAGCCGGACGAGGAAGTTCCGGTCGGTGAGACCGGTGAGATTATTGCCAGCATGAATGCCCTCGATGCATTTTCTGGGTACTGGAAGCGACCCGACGCGGATGAGAAATCGATCCGTGACGGATGGTACTTCACAGGAGACCTGGGGCGGTTCGACGAGAATGGCGAAATTTACGTGCTGGGCCGAGTCGACGATATGATCATCTCGGGCGGTGAGAATATTTACGCGGAAGAGGTGGAGGACGTGTTGGCCAAATCGCCAGATGTCCTGGGCGTCGCCGTCATCGGCATGCCGGACGACCGATGGGGCGAGAAGGTGACCGCCTTTATAGAACCCGCGACACCGTCCGCATCATTTGAGAGCCTCGATGCATATTGTTTGACGAGCGGTTTGGCGCGGTTCAAACGGCCCCGCTCTTATGCTTTCGTGCAAGCGATCCCGCGTTCGGCTTCCGGCAAGTTGCTGCGGCGGCATTTGCGGACCGGCGACTACGAACTACTTCGCGATTACAAAAACACAATCTGAGGAAAGACGAGATGGAACGAGATTATGCGGAACGGCGCGGCGATATCCTGCGTGATTTGGACGGATTGCGGGTCGAGGTCGATGCGGAGCGCAAAATCGGTTATCTGACTTTAGACCGTGCCCCCCTCAACATCGTCTCGTTCAAGGGAAGGGCACAGATCCGCGCCATCATCGAGGCCTTCGATGAAGATGATGATGTTGGCGTGATTGTCATTCGGGGTGCCAACGATGTCTTCAGTTCTGGCGGAGACGTGAAACGCTTTCCGGACATTCCAAAGACGAAGATGTCCGATCTCGCCGACAATATCGGTGCACCGGAACGGTGCTCGAAGCCGGTGATCGCCGCCATCGAGAAATACGCATTCGGCGTTGGGTTCGAGCTTTGCCTCGCATGCGATTTTCGGTTCGCGACGGAGGACGCGTTGGTCGGCCTTCCTGAATCCGCCATCGGTCAAATGCCCGGCTCCGGCGGCAGCGCCCGCGTCGTGCGATTAATTGGGATGACCCGCGCCAAGGATATGGTGATGTTGGGCAAGCGGGTCCCTGCACCGGAGGGCAAGGATTTCGGCCTGATCACCGATGTCGCAGCCGATGGAGAGGCATTGACGGAAATGGTCACCAGCTACGCCGCCAAACTAAATGCGCTGGCACCCCTCTCCATGCGCTCTCTGAAGCGGGTTCTGAATTCCGCGCTGGATAGTCCGCTGAGTGTCGCCCTCGATGTTGAAGGGCATTCCTATGAGAAGCTGCGTTGGACCGAAGATTACATCGAAGGCATCAACGCTTTCAGCGAACGCCGCAAGCCCGACTATAAGGGGAAGTAACAAAACCGCGCTGGATTCCCTTACACAGGGGAATGACAATAAATGCCTATATTGGGAGGAAACGAATGACCGATTCAACGGCATCGACACGCCATATCTCGATGAAGGGTGGTGGATATTATTCCAAGGCCACGACAGGTGCTAAAGACGTTATCGACGGTGGAACGCCGATGATTTTGGAGGCCTTGGCCTCGATGGAAATTGCCGATATTTCCGCTCCGTTCACGATGGCGGATTCCGGCTGCGCGGATGGTGGCACCTCGGTCAATATGGTGGGGACAGTCTTGCGCGAAGTGCGCCGCCGGGCGCCGTCGCGGCCGATCCAAATGGTCTACACGGACCTACCACGAAACGACTTCAGCCAAGTGTTTCGCAATATCCACGGTGAGACCGACGTGGAGACCTATATTGCCGATATCGAAAATCTTTATGTCTTTGCGTCGGCGACCTCGTTCCATAAACCGATGTTCCCGCCAGGGACCCTGAATCTAGGGTTCTCCGCCACTGCATCTCACTATATTAGCGAGAAGCCGTGCACGATTGAGAACCATGTCCATATGGTGGGTGCGGAAGGTGCGGAACGCGATGCTTATGTGGAGCAAGGCCGTGTCGATTGGGAGAGCATGCTGACCAATCGGGCAAGCGACCTCGCGGTCGGTGGCAAACTTGCTTTGTTCAACTTTGGTATTGATGAGGAAGGCCGCTATCTGGGCTCCACCGGCAGTGTCAGCATGTTCGACACATTCAGCGAGATTTGGGCTGAATTCCGGGACAACGGAACGATTACGGCGGAGGAATACCGTAACACGAACTTTCCACAATCCTACCGGACAGTGGAGCAATTCACCGCACCCTTCCTATCGGAGGACAATCCAGTTTACCGGGCAGGGCTTCGTATGGAGCATGTGGAAACCCGGGTGGTCGAATGTCCGTACGAGGTTGATTTCCGGGATCATGGCGACGCGGCGAAATTCGCCCGTGAATACATACCGACGCTGCGTTCGTGGTCGGAGACGACCTTTGCGGCCGGTCTCTCGGATGCGCGCCCGGCTGAAGAATGCCAGGACATTCTTGACCGCTATTTCGACACCTATGAAGCCCGTGTTCGCGAAAATCCGGCCGGTCATGCGATGGATTACGTTCATTGTTATCTAATCGTCGAAAAGGTATGAGCGTTAGCGCTACACCCGATGATATCGGCTTGCGACCGCCGGAAGAGGTCATGCGTCTCGAACTCATGGGGGCGACCTTTCAGACGCGTTTGAGTTTTCTGCGAATTATGCTCCGCCGCATGGGAAACGAGAACTGGCGCATCACGCGACCCAGCTTCGAGTTAGATGATGATGGATACGGGACGGCGCTCTACACGGTTGAGACGCCGTCGCGCCACTATAGCCTGATCGCCTATTCGCAGTTTTTGGACCCGGTGGCGCGAACGGATCGCGTAATCGCGGAGGCTTGGGATGCGGCTTTCGTTCTGTATGACGGTATTCCGACCTCTGATGATATCGCCCGTTTGGCGACACAGGCGCCGTGCCAGGAAGCGGGCCGATACAGCGAGAAGGAATTGGTCCTGAGCCGGGCGAATAAGAGCGTGCGCCTGTTTAATCATGTGACAGAGCGTCTCGCCGAGGGACGGCAACCGAACCGGAGCTTGCTGCGGGAGATCGGCTATCTCATGCGTACGACCGCGGTTTACGCCAATGGTAAGTTCGGCTTGGCGGACCGGCGGAGCTATTCGGAACGTCCTGAACTCGCGGGCCCCTTTCAAGCGGAAATGCTCGCGGTCTATCTAATTCGCTGCTTCACGTTCGACTTGGTGGAGCATGTCGCCGAGAGAAGAAACCCGTCGCGCTATACACTCATGGAGCGCGACTTGAAGCGCTATCTTGGGATCGGCAATGCGACGGGTTTGGGCATGGCGCCGTTTCTCGTTAGTCATCCGGTGCTAATCCACAACTGGTTCGCCGCTCGAGAAACGGCACTGGCCCGAATCCGGTCGGTCTCGTCAGCAGAACCGGAACGCATCGCGCTGTTTCAATCAGTCCTCGCGCGTGCGCGGCGACATGTCGAGGAGTGGCAGGTCGAAGACGAGCTTCAAATCAGCCGGATAGAAGTACTTCGCTCGGAAATTAGGCAGATAGGTGAATTTCTATCGAAGCTCGAAGGCAGTGTGCGGCCCTGGGATGCTCTATATTGCCGGGCGTCATCGGACTTCTCATTGGAAGGCCAGGAGCTCTTGGTCTCATTGCTCCTCGAGCCTTATCCCGAACTGGTGGACGAATTGACGGAAGGCCTGTCCGCCGACCCATTACCGTTTGTCGATGCTACGATGACGGTGGAGACCGTCAATCGAATCTTATTCGATTTCTATGATTGGGCATCGACATATAATTTTAATGATGCGTCGACCAACCGATACGTCTGGTATTATTCGGAAGAAAAACTGGAACCGCGACGCGGCGAGCAGCGCCAAGAGATTGCCGAGATTCAGGCGATGAACGTTGCCATCGCACGCGATGTGCAGGGGTTGCAGGTGGCTTTGGCTGAGGAAGATGCGTCGCTTACAATCGCGGCCTTCCTGCTCAAGCATCCGGCATTTCGTTACATCGTGAACCGGGTACAGGTCGGGTCTTGTCACCCCTATGCGGAAATTCAGGACAACCTGATCGGCGAGGCATGTCGTCCCATCGATCTGTTGCGTGCCAAGCTGGCTTATTTCGGCGCATCGAAATTCGATCCGAAGTCGGACCTCTGGACACGAATTACCATGTACCAAGGCGCGCCATTGGTGGATGAATTGGTTGAAACTGATGATTGGTGTTTCCCTTCGCTCAAGGCAGAAGGGTGATGCGCGTATCAGCATCCGAGATCGAATCAACACTTCAGAAGGTGACAATTGGGTTTGGGCTTGGGATCGGTTGTGGTGTCGAAGCGGGGCGGTCCGCCCTTACCATCGCCTGGCATGACGTTGACCCAGTAGCGATATTCGCGGCTGCCTTTGATAACGTATCTTCGGGCCGGTCTAGCACATACGATAATGTGCGCGCGTTTGATGGAGTATTCGCACCAATTCGAGCCGAGACGCATCTTTCCGCGATCATGTCGGCTCCCGCGATATGTGACTCTCTTACTGCGGGAACAGGTCAGTTGGTCGCGGAGAGTGTCGATTTTCCGATAATCCTCTTGATGTCGTTGCTATCGCGCGGCCTAAACATAGAATGTGAGAGTTTGGGAGAGAAAAGAGCGGTGATCTTCAGTAACGCCGGAAACTTGCGATATGAGAATGGCGAGATCGAGAGTTTTCAAAAGCCGAGCAGTCTAAAATTATCCTACATTGCTGGCTTTGAGCGTAACCTCCTGTCGCACCCGATGGGTGAGCTTAAAGTTGATTGTAACTCCTGGTCTGAGTTATTGAGTTACGCGGAGCGATGTTTGGTTGTTGGATCGGAACAATCCCGATTGATGGAAGCGGGGGCCGGACTGATCGACGAGGATTGATCCGAGGTTGTGACAATTTTGATCATTGCGGGGATGCTCGCAGCCTATAGATTTCCTTTGTAAGGGCGAGCGAAGCAAAACTATCCACCTTGATAAACGCAGTGAAAAACAGAGGGATAAGAGATGAGCGCAGCATTGGATACGATTGCGGATATCTATGACCGCGATGGGTTCGTGTTTCCCATTGATGTGGTCGATCCGGCGGAGGCCGAGGGCGTTCGGGCCGATTTGGAGCGGGCAGAAGCGGAATGCGCTGATGACCTGGAGAAGCTGTCGCTCGTTCGTTCTTATCCCGGCAATTTGATTCCATCGTTTGATAAACTGATGCGGAACTCGAACCTAATCGAGGGTGTGACCCCAGTCCTGGGCTCTGACCTGATGGTTTGGAGTTCCGGGCTGTTCATCAAGGAAGCCAATACGTCGAAGATTGTGTCCTGGCATCAAGATTTGACCTATTGGGGATTGGACGATGTCGAGGAGATGACGGCGTGGGTCGCCTTGTCGCCGTCGAATTTGGACAGTGGTTGCATGCGTTTTGTGCCTGGCAGCCACAAGAAGCAGTTGGTGGCGCATAAGGATACGTTCGACGAGAACAATTTGCTGACCCGGGGACAGGAGATCGCCGTTGAGGTTGATGATAGCGATGGCGCTGACGTCATACTGAAAACCGGACAAGCATCGCTGCATCACGGTCACCTGTTTCATGCGTCGGGACCGAATAAGACGGACGACCGGCGCATCGGCACCGCCATCCGCTATATCAAACCATCAATGAAACAGCGGACTGGCGATAAATCCTTGGTCACCCAGGTGAGCGGTGAAGATAAGTTCGGCAATTTCACGGTATCCGGCGGGCCCAAAGGGTGGCTCCACGAGGATGATTTCGATGCCTGCCGTCGGGATTCGGAAATCAAGCGGCGGGTTCTCTATGAAGGTGCCGAGACGGATCAAGGAAAGCGCTATTGAGTGTGTGACGGTCGATTGCGGACCAAGTATAGGCAGGCTGGCCCTTTATCTCGCGACCCTTCGTCGCGGCGTTACGGTGCAGTTCCTTTGACGCGCTAGGATGCCGCCTTGTATGTTGTATCAGGGCGAGTAGCACCTGGAGAAACCGGGGCAGTATAAGAATGAAAACATACGCTGGCGTGCGAACAATCGATGGCTTAAGGGTGACGGTCGACGGCGAACCGCTCGACGAGGCCTATGGTGTTAAGCAATTCACTAAGTGGGGGTTCGAGTGGACCTATGTCGGGGCTGAGCCGTCGCAATTGGCCCTGGCGATTCTGGTCGACCATTTGAGTGACGGGGCGAAGGC